>NZ_QTQF01000003.1:0-287865 GCF_003854235.1 Burkholderia sp. Bp8998 | reverse complement strand
GTTAATTTTTAAAGAGCATTTCTGCGAGAAACCCGAAGTTTCTCAGCAGCGCTGCGTTTTCAGCAGCAGAGAAGCGAAATTATGAACCGTCTTTTTCAGTTCGTCAACAACTTTTTTAACGACTTCGTTGCGACGACTGGGGTTCAACCTCGTGTGCGCCGGGGCTCTACAACCAGCCCTCGACCGCACCGCTTCCCTTCTTCCTCCGCGCCGCGTTTCCGTTAGCGCGAAAGAGGCGTGATTCTAAGCAGCTCCCGGCCATCGCGCAAGGGGTTTTCGAAAAAATTCAGGGCCCCGCACGCTGCCTCGTGCGGGGCCCTGAACAGAGGCAGTCGAATCGTCAGGCTACACGCACCTGGCGCGCGACGATCTCCATATAGTGATCGAGGTCCGGCGTCGTCTTGCCTGCTTCCTTCGCCGTATCGTCCCAGCGGCGCAGGCGCAGCGCGTCTGCCGCGAACGGGCGCTGCAGGAACACCGCCATCTCCTCTTCACTGAATACGCCGCCCTGCAGCGCAAGGCTGCGCACCGAGTCCGGCGACAGGCTCTCGAAGTAGCCGGCATCCGTCCGGCACAGGCAGCGCTTCGCGTCGACGTGCAGCCGGATCGGCTCCAGCACCGCGTCGTCGAACAGCGGGCGCAGGAACGGCAGTACGTAGTACTGGTGCAGATCGTCGATCCCACGCGCACTCGGTGTCTCGCCCTGCCGATTCAGCAAATGCCCGAGGTCGTGCAGGAACGCGGCCGCGACCAGCACCTCGCCGGCGCCCGCCTCCTCAGCCAGCAAGCCGCTCTGCAACGCATGCTCCAGCTGCGTGACCGGTTCGCCGCTATAGGCAACATGGCCGTGCTCGCGATACAGACCGTGAATCTCTTCCAACGTCAGTGCCATCCGCTCACTCCCAGGGCAGCGAAAACGTCTTCAGGTTCGTGAAGCTCTTCATCGCTTCCTGAACGCCTTCCTTATAGCCAAGCCCCGAATCCTTGATCCCGCCGAACGGCGACAGCTCGATCCGGTATCCGGGTACTTCCCAGACATTCACCGTCCCGACGTTCAGCTCGTTCACGAACCGCACGACCGCGGCCGTGCTGTCCGTACAGATACCCGACGACAACCCGAATGCCGTGCCGTTGCTGATCCGGATCGCGTCGTCGATCGTGTCGAACACGATGACGGGCGAGACAGGGCCGAAGGTCTCCTCGCGCACGATCGTCATCGACGGATCGACGTTGTCGAGCACGGTCGGCGAATAGAGCGCGCCGCGCCGCACGTTGCCGGTCAGCAGACGTGCCCCCTGCTCGACCGCCTCGCCCACCCGCGCCTCGAACAGCCGCGCCGCCGCATCGTCGATCACCGTGCCCATTTCGTTCGCCGGATCGAACGGATCGCCGTACTTCCATGCACGCGTCTTCTCGACGAGCAACTCGGTGAACGCCGGCGCAATCGAGCGCTGTACCAGGATCCGCTTGACGGCCGTGCAGCGCTGCCCCGAATTCCGGTACGAACCGAGCACGGCCAGCGATGCCGCCCGTTCCAGATCGGCGTCGTCGAGAACGATCATCGGATCGTTGCCGCCCAGTTCCAGCACGATCCGCCGGTAGCCCGCCCGCGCGGCGATCGCCTTGCCGATCGACACGCCGCCCGTAAAGGTGATCAGCGATGCATGCGGATGCGTGACGAGTTCGTCCGCGATTTCGCGCGGGTCGCCGGTCAGCACCTGCAGCATCGGCTCGGGCAAGCCGGCCTCGTAGAGCAGGTCAGCCAGATAGAACGCCGACAACGGCACCTTCTCCGACGGCTTCACGATCACGCGGTTGTTGGTCGCGATCGCCGGCGCGATCTTGTGCGCGACCTGGTTCATCGGGTGATTGAACGGCGTGATCGCGACGATTACGCCGTCGAGCGGCTGGCGCTGCGAGAACACGCGGCGCACCTTGCCGTGGGGCGTCAGGTCGCACGAGAAGCTCTGCGCGTCGTCGCGCAGCGCCTCGACCGACGCGAACTTCAGCACATCGGCAACGCGGCCGATCTCGTAGCGCGAATCCTGTTTCGACAATCCCGATTCGAGCGTGATCAGGTCGGACGCCTCCTCGGTACGCTCACGCAGCAGCACGGCCGTGCGCTCGAGGATCTGCGAACGCTCGTAACGCGTGAGCGCCGGCCGGTAGGCCATCGCATAGTCGAACGCGGCGCGCACGTCGTCGACGCTCGCCAGCGGCGCCGTGCCGACACGCGTGCCGGTGTACGGATCGGTGACGTCGAACACACGGTCGCGCGTCGCACACGTGCCGCACCAGCGCAGCGCCTCGGCGCGAAACGCGGGGTGATCCTGTCGGGGATGAGCCATCATGTCGCGACCCGATTCAGCACGAAATCGAAAACGTCGAAATTGCGCGGACGACGTGCAGGATCGTCCCGCTCGATCCGACGGTTGAACAGCAACGGCACTTCCTGCTCGGACACGCCGCCGTGCGAACGCAGCGGCACGGTCAGGCCGGACAGGTCGTGTTCGCGCTCGCGCGTTCCGAGCGTCATGTCGCGCCGCGCGATCACGACGAGGTCGCCGATCCGGTCGGCCGGCAGCTCGAAGCGCGCGGCGGCTTCCGCGTTGTCGAGCACGAGCTCGACGCCGTCGAGCCCGCCCACGCGCCACATCGCGTCGGTCCGGTCGACGCCAGGGGCCAGGTAGACGGTCGCGAACGAGCCGAGCGCGCCGTGGTGCACGACGTACGGATCGGTGATCGGCAGGATCACGCGCGCGGCCTGCACACCGAACCAGCCATCGAACGCGTCCTGCAGATAGATCACGTTCGGGCGGCCGGTTGCCGGATCGTGCTTCGCGTTCATCCCGTGGTCGGCCGTGAGCCCGATCGCCCAGCCGAGCGCGTCGAGCTGCGCGAGATAACCGTCCATCATCGCGTAGAACGCGTTCGCGCCGGCACTGCCCGGCTCGCACTTGTGCTGCACGTAGTCGGTGGTCGACAGGTACATCAGGTCGACCTGGCGCGTCTGCGCGAGCCGCACGCCGGCCGCGAACACGAATTCGGACAGCGCCGCGCTGTACACATCGGGAGACGGCAAGCCGACCCAGTCGAGCACGTCGACGATCCCGTTTTCCGCGAGATTCGCCTGCGCGGCCTTCTCGGCCGAAAAGCAGATGCCGTTCATCCGCCAGCCGAGCAGCCGGCGCAGCTTGTCCTTCGCCGTGACGACGGCCACCCGTGCACCGGCGTCGGACGCCGCCGCGAGCAGCGAGCCGGCACGCAGGTAGGCCGGGTCGTTCATCATCACTTCGGCACCGCAACCGCCATCGGCGGCCGGATCCCAGAAGTAGTTGCCGCAGATCCCGTGGACCGACGGCGGCACGCCGCAGACGATCGACAGGTTGTTCGGGTTGGTGAAGGTCGGCACGACGCAGTCGGCGCGCCACGCAGTGCCTTCCGCGATCATCCGCCCGATGAACGGCGCGACACCTGCTTCCACCGCGCGCTCGAGATAGTCGAATTCGCAGCCGTCGACGCAGACGACGACGGTCGGCTCGACCGGCAGCCGGTAATGTCGGCCGTTCACGTCGACCGAACGTCCCGCGAGATCCGTCGATACCTTGCCGGCGGCCGGATGCGCGCCGGGCTGCCGCAATGCGAACGCGGCGTTCATGATGCGGCCCGCTTGCCACGCGGCACCCGCGCGGCGATCAGCAGCAGCGCCGCGAGCGACGCACCAAGCATCAGCAGCGACAGCGCCGATGCGGGCAGGTAGTAGCCGCGCTCCACCTGGCCGATCACCACGATCGGCACGGTCGCGAAACCCGGCGGGTAGACGGTGAGCGTCGCGCCGAGTTCGCCGAGCGACAGCGCGAAGCCGAGCGCGAGGCTCGCGCGCAGCGCCGGCACGAGCTGCGGCAGCAGCACGCGGCGCAGGACCATCGCGGGCGGCGCGCCAAGGCTCGCCGCGGCTTCGCGCAGCACGGTCAGTTCCGGGCGCAGCGCGGCGGCCGCGCAGCGATAGCAGAACGGCAAGATCAGCGCGAGCTGCACGAGCACGACGATCGCCGCGGAGCTCGACAGGTCGAGCGGCTTCTGGTGGTACGCGATCAGCACCGCGAGCCCGAGCACGACGCTCGGCACACCGTTCGGCACCATCACGAGCGCGTCGACGACCGCGCCGAGGCCGCGCCGGTCGCGCACTTCGAGCGCCAGCGCAAGCCACAGCCCGAGGATCGTGCCGACCGCCGACACGCCGAAGCCGATTTCCAGGCTCGTCAGCAGCGCGTCGTATTCCGGCGACCCGAGCCGCTCGAACCAGCGCAGGCTGTAGCCGGCCGGCAGAATCGTGCCCGACCACTGCGTCGACACGCTCGACAGCGCGACAACGATGACGGGTAACACGAACAGCCAGAAGCACGCGAACGCGGCCAGCGCGAGCGCCGCGCGCGACGCATGCTTGAGCACCGTGTCACTCCAGCCGATCTGGTGGCGCGGCACCGCTTGCCCGATACGAAATTCAGCGGACATCGTTTCCTCCCGTCGCACGCCGGTTCACCCGGCGATAAACCGCATACAGCGCCAGCGACAGCGCGAGCATCACGACCGCGCCGGCCGACGCGGTCGGCAGGTCGAGGTCGACCGTCGCGCTGCTGTAGATCGCAACCGGCAGCGTCACGAGCCGCGCGCTGCCGAGCACGAGCAGAATCCCGAATTCGTTCAATGTCAGCAGGAAGCACAGCACGGTGCCGGCGGCGATGCCCGGCCACGCGATCGGCAGCACGACTCGGCGCGCCAGCATCCAGCCGGACGCACCGAGGCTGCGCGCGGCTTCGATCAGCCGCAGGTCGAGCGTCGCGAACGACGCGAGCGTCGGCCGCACGACGAACGGCGTATAGAACACGGTCTGCGCAAGGATCACGCCGCCTATGCCGAACAGGAAGTTCAGCGGCGGCTCCTCGAGATGAAACAGGTGCTGCAGCGCGATGCTGATCGAGCCTTGCGAGCCGTACAGGAAGATCAGCGTGAACGCGACGAGGAACGACGGAAACGCGACGTACAGTTCCAGGAAACGCGTGACGAACGATGCGCCCGGAAACGGCTTGAAGAACAGCAGCGCGGCCAGCAGCACGCCGAGCACCGACGCGGTGCCGGCGCTCGCGAACAGCACGCCGAGTGTGGTCAGCAGCACGCTGCGCGTATCGGGGTTGCCGAAGAACGTGCGGTACGCGGCGAAACTCAGCCCGTGGTCGCCCGACACGCTCAGCAGCACGAGCCGCACCAGCGGATAGACGACGAGCGGGCCCAGCAGGATGATCGCGAGCGCGGCCAGATGCAGGTCGCCCATGCGCTTGCGGCGCCGCGCGGCGGCGGCGTGCGCGGCCGCCGATGCGAGCACGTGCGGCGGCAGGCCGGCTTCAGGGCTCGATAAGGACGACATCGTCTGCCTCGCAATGCAGGGAAACGCGCGCACCGCGCTCGGGAGCCGCGCCGCGGCCGCGTTGCATCGTGACGCGCACGGGCTCGTCGGGGGCTGCATCGATCGTGACCGCGATCGACAGGTCCGCGCCCTGCCATTCGACGGACGACACCGTGCCGTGCAGCCCGCCCGCGGCCAGCGGCATCAGGGTCAGGCGCTCGGGGCGCACACAGGCCACCTTGCCGCGCACTTCGTGGCGCGGATCGCCGAGCGGGAAGATCACGTGCGGCGGCAGCAGGTTCGCCGGGCCGAGATAGCGTGCGACGTAGCCGTCCCGCGGCGCGTCGTACAGCTGCTGCGGCGTACCGAGCTGCGCAATGTGGCCGTCGCGCATCAGCAGCGCGCGATCGGACAGCACGAGTGCGTCGTCGCGGTCGTGCGTCACGCAGACGACGGTCAGGTTCGGCAGGCGCTCGTGCAGCGCCTTCAATTCGCTGCGCACCGAGGCACGCAGGTTGGCATCGAGCGCCGACAGCGGCTCGTCGAGCAGCAGCACGTCCGGCTCGATCACGAGCGCGCGCGCCAGCGCGACGCGCTGCTGCATCCCGCCCGACAGCTGCGCGGGCAGGTGGTGGCCTGCGTCGCCGAGCTGCACGAGCTTCAGCGCGTCGGCAACGCGGCGCGTCACTTCCGACGACGCCATGCCGCGCGCGCGCAGCCCGAATGCGACGTTCTCGAACACCGACAGGTGCGGGAACAGCGCGTAATTCTGGAACAGCAGACCGAGATTGCGCTTGTGCGGCGGCGCGTAGGTCAGGTCGCGTCCGGCAACGGTCAGCGTGCCGGTCAGGCCATCGGCCTTCACGAACCCGGCGATGAAGCGCAGCAGCGTGGTCTTGCCGCAACCGCTCTTGCCGAGCACGGTCAGAAATTCACCGGCGCCGATCGACAGCGACAGATCTTCCAGCACCGTGCGTGCGCCGTAGCGCACGCTCAGGTGTTCGATCTGCACGCCGCCCGGCGCGCCGGACCGCAGCGTCGCTTGCGGTTCGGCGGCGCCGAATGCGCCGGGATGGGTCAGGGTGGTTTCCACCGGGTTCATCCTCTTGCTCACTAATACAGGCGGCGTGCGCCGATCACTTCGGCTTGACGACGTCGACCTGCTTGCCGGAGCTGCCGATCACGTCCTTCTTCCAGCGCTCGATCCACACCGGCTTCTTCGCCATGACCTGGGTCCAGTCGACCGGGATCAGCTTCACGCCGGCGATCGCCTTCTTCACCGCTTCGCCGTTCTTGCCGGCCAGCGGCACGTCCGTGCGGCCCGGGATGCCGTACATGTCCGGCACCTTCGACTGCACGTCCGTCGACATCAGGTAGTCGATCAGCTTCTTGCCGGCGTCCTGGTTCGGGCCGCTCTTGATCAGGCCGATGCCGTACGGGAGCTGGAACGTGGTCGGCTGGTCGCCTTCCTTCGCGGCCAGGAAGATCGGCTTGACGGACAGCGCGCCGTGTTCGGCATCGTCGAGGTCCATCTGCAGGTCGCCGTTCGCGACGCTGATTTCGTTACGCGACAGCAGCACGTTCAGGTAGCCCGTGCCCTTCGTGTGGAACTTCACGCTCTGCGACAGCTTCGCGAGGTAGTCGAACGCCTTGTCCTCGCCCATCAGCGACGTCGTCAGGATCAGCACGGCCATCCCGTCGCCGGCGGTGGCCGGGTTCGAGTACGCGACCTTGCCGGCGTAGGTCGGCGCGAGCAGATCGGCGAACGTCTTCGGCTGGTTCTTCACGACGTCCGGGTTGATCGCGAACGAGAAGTAGTTGTTCACGAACGTCGCCCACGTGCCGTCTTCAGCCTTCGCGATAGCCGGTACGTTCTTGTAGTTCACGCTCTGGTACGGCTGCAGCAGGCCCATCTGGCCGGCTTGCTGAATGAACGGCGGCAGCGTGACGATCACGTCGGCCTTCGGGGAATTCTTCTCGATGTTCGCGCGGTTGACGACTTCACCGCTGCCCGCCGTCACGATGTTGACCTTGACGCCTTCCTTCTTCTCGAAAGCCGGCAGCACATCGCGATAGAGGTTCTCGAGACCGTCTGCCGTATACAGCACGACCGCGCTCGCCGCATGGGCGGGCAGCGCGGCGCCCATCAGACCGGCGACGCTGGCGGCCAGCGCAAGCTTGCGGAACGCACCGGCAGCGGTGCGCGAGGGTTTCTGCAGTGTCATCTGACTTCTCCGTAGGCGGAACACCAAATGGCCGGGGCACGATCCGGCTCTCCTGTTATCTCCGGGCAAGGCCGATCGACGGCCCGCCTCGCTACCGCGCCGAGGTTAGGTTTCGCGCGGCAAGCGAAGGATCACAGCGTTCGGTGACAAACCCGTGACGAATGCGGCAATTTCCAAAAAATGACACATTTTGCCAATATCATGCAAGTCATTCAGAAATGCTTTCCGGCGTTTCTTCCGACCTTCGCAGAGGAAAACCATGTCCGATCCGATTCTTCTTACGCCTGGCCCGCTCACCACGTCCGCCACAACACGCCATGCAATGCAACATGACTGGGGCTCGTGGGATGCCGCTTTCAATCAACTGACGGCCAGCGTCTGCGCGGACCTCGTCGCGATCGCGCACGGCGGCGACGAGTACGCATGCGTGCCGATGCAGGGCAGCGGCACGTTCTCGGTCGAAGCGGCGCTCGGCACGCTGGTGCCGCGTGACGGTGTCGTGCTGGTGCCCGACAACGGCGCGTACTGCGCGCGCATCCTGAAGATCCTCGGCCGGCTCGGTGTCGAAGCAATCGCGTTGCCGTTCGGCGAAGACGCGGCCGTCGATCCGACCGCGATCGAAGCCGCGTTCGTGCGCGAGCCGCGCATTACACATGTCGCGCAGGTGCACCTGGAGACGAGCGCCGGCATCCTGAACCCGCTCGACGACATCACCGCCGTGTGCCGACGCCACGGCAAGCGGCTGATCGTCGACGCGATGAGCTCGTTCGGCGCGCTGCCGATCACACTGGCCGGCAGCGGCATCGATGCGCTGATCTCGGCGAGCGGCAAATGCCTGGAAGGCGTGCCGGGGATGGGATTCGCGATCGTGCGGCGCGACGCGCTCGACGCGAGCGAAGGCAACTCGCCGTCGCTCGCGCTCGACCTGCACGATCAGGACGCGTACCTGCGCAAGACGGGCCAGTGGCGCTTCACGCCGCCGACACACGTGATCGCCGCGCTGCGCGCCGCGCTCGACCAGTATCTCGCCGAAGGCGGCCAGCCGGCGCGCGGCGCGCGCTATGTGGATAACTGCCGGACGCTGGTCGAATCGATGCACGCGCTCGGCTTCACGCCGTTCCTCGACGCCGGCGTGCAGGCGCCCGTGATCGTCACGTTCCATGCGCCCGACCATCCGGCCTACGATTTCCGCCGCTTCTACGACGCGGTGCGCGACGCGGGCTTCATCCTGTATCCGGGCAAGCTGACGCGACTCGAGACGTTCCGCGTCGGCTGCATCGGCGCGATCGACTCGAACGATATCCGTCGCGCGGTCGCGGCCATTGCGCAGGCGGTCGAATCGCTCGGCATCGCAGTGCAGCGCGCGTAAGCGCCGTACCGCGCCAGCCGGCAGATCCACAGGCGCGCGCACGCAAAAAAGCCCGGCGGCCTTGCGGCTGCCGGGCTAATGCACAGGATCTGCGTGGAGCCGGTGCTTACAGCTCGATCCGCTTGATGTCGCCGACGACGAAGATGTACGACGCCGCGCCGACCAGCGCGATCACGCCGATGAACACGAGCGCGCCGACGAACGACCCGGTCGATGCGACGATGAAGCCGACGACCAGCGGCGTGACGATCCCCGCGAGGTTCGCCGCGAAGTTGAAGATGCCGCCCGTCACGCCGAGCAGGCCGTCCGGCGCGATGTCGGACACGAGCGTCCAGCCGAGCGCGGCCATCCCCTGCGCGAAGAATGCGACCGACATGATCGCGATCACGGCCTCGTTGCTCTGCACGTAGTTCGCGAGAATGATCGTCGATGCGAGCAGCAGGCCCGCGATGATCGGCAGCTTGCGCGCGAGGTTCGCGGACTTGCCGCGACGCAGCAGCCAGTCGGAGAAGATCCCGCCGAACATCACGCCGACCGACGCGGCGATGAACGGCATCACCGCGAAGAAGCCGATCTTCAGCCAGCCCATGTGGCGCTCGGTCGCGAGATAGGTCGGGAACCAGGTCAGGAAGAACACGAGCGTCGAGTTGCCGGCGAACTGGCCGAGGCAGATACCCGCGAGCTGGCGCTTCTTCAGCAGCCGGCCGGCCATCGACCAGCTGAACTTCGCCTGCGCGGGCTTGCCGCCCTTGTCACCATCCTTGCGCGCACCGTGCACGAGACCGCCGCCCGCCTCGATGTACGCGAGTTCTGCGGAGTTCGCTGCCGGATGGTTGCGCGGCTCGTAATAGAACTTCCACCAGACGAAGCCGAATACGATGCCGACCGCGCCGACCACCCAGAACAGCGAGCGCCAGCCGAATGCCCCCATCAGCGCGAACAGCACGGGGCTGAAGAATGCCAGACCGATGTACTCGCCGACGGTATAGGTGCCGGTCGCCATCGCGCGCTCGTTTTGCGGGAACCACGTCGCGACGACGCGACTGTTGGTCGGGAAGCACGGCGCCTCCGCGACGCCGAGACCGAGCCGGCACGCGAGCAGCGTCCCGACGCCGGGCACGAAGCCCTGCAGCAACGTACACAGCGACCACAGCGTCATCGACCAGTAATAGGTGACCTTGCTGCCGAAGCGATCGAGAAAGAGGCCGCCGGGCACCTGCGAGGCAACGTACGTCCACGAAAACGCGGAGAACATGATGCCCATCACGGCCGCGTTGATGCCAAGCTCCTTGGTGAGCTGCGGCGCAGCCACCCCCAGCACGGTACGGTCGAGATAGTTGATCATCGTGCCGATCGCGAGCAGCGCGAGAATCTTGTAGCGCGCCGATGTCCGCCGGACCGTGCCGGCCGCCTGCGCGGGCGCGGCGTTGGTGTGGGTGGTGTGCTGCATGGTTGTCTCCTGGTCTCTTTTTCCGGCTAGTAGGTAGAAAGGTCAGCGCGCGACGAGCGACTGAAAGTGCTCGAACATTCGCTCGTCGTCCGGCGTGCGGCCGGTGAAGATCTCGAACGCATCGACGGCCTGGTACACGGCCATCCCGCCGCCCGGCAGCGTCGCGCAGCCGGCCACGCGCGCCGCGCGGAGCAGTTCGGTTTCGAGCGGGAAATACACGATGTCGGCCACCCACATCCCTGCATGGAGCAGTTCGGCCGGCAGCGGCAGGCCCGGATGCTTGGCCATGCCGGTCGGCGTGGCATGGATCAGGCCCGTCGCGGCGTGCATCGCGGACGCAAGATCGCTGCCCGGCGTGACCCGCGCGGCCGGGAAGCGCTGCTGCAGATCGTCTGCGAGCGCGGCGGCACGCGTGCCGTCGACGTCGAAGATCGTCAGTTCGGCGGCGCCCATCTGCAGCGCGGCATGCGCGACGGCCGCACCCGCGCCGCCCGCGCCGAGCTGGACGACACGCTCGAGCGACGCGTCGGGCAGCCCGCGGCGGAACGATTTCGCGAAACCCGACCAGTCGGTGTTGTGGCCGATCCGCTTGCCGTCCTTGAACAGCACGGTATTCACCGCGCCGAGTGCGCGCGCGTCGTCCGACAGCGCATCCAGGTACTCGATCACGCGCTGCTTGCACGGATGCGTGATGTTGAGCCCGTTGTAGCCCATCCGCTGCGCGGCATCGAGCAGTTGCGGCAGTGCATCGACGGTCAGGCCGAGCGCGTCGAGATCGATGCGCCGGTACACGTAGCCGAATCCCTGGCGGAACCCTTCTTCCTCATGCATCGCGGGCGACAGCGAACCGCCGATGCCCTGGCCGATCAGGCCGATCAGAAAAGACGGGCGGCTCATCGTGCGGCTGCCTGGGCAAAAAGGGTCGACAGGCGCTGCAGCGCGAATACGTAGCCTTCGGTGCCGCAGCCGCAGATCACGGCTTCGGCCACCGCCGACACGTACGAGTGATGACGGAATGCCTCGCGGCGATGTACGTTGGAGATATGCACCTCGATCACGGGTTTTGCGATCGCGGACAACGCATCGGCCAGCGCGACCGACGTGTGCGTATAGGCAGCCGGGTTGATCACGATGCCGTGCGTGTCGTGACGTGCGGCATGAAGCCAGTCGATCAGCTGGTGTTCGGCGTTCGACTGGCGGAAGTCGATCTCCAGCCCGAGCCCGTCGGCCGCCGTGCGGCAACGCTGCTCGAGGTCGGCGAGGGTCTCCGCGCCGTAGATGTGGGGCTCGCGGGTCCCCAGCAGATTCAGGTTCGGGCCGTTCAGCACCAGTACCTTGTGCTTGCTCATGTCGGTTTTGCTCCAGAAACGGGGGCGAATCGCTAGCCGACTTCGCCCCCTGACGTCAAGAATTGGCGCTAGTGTGCGCTTGCGCAAGCGCAATGTCTTTTCGGGTTTTCGCTAATTTGTACCATCTAGTTAGTTTGTATAATTCGTCTCACTTCCCTAGTAAATTCGGGATATGGCGTTCGTCGTGAATTCAACGACTGGTTCATTCGAACCCGATTCGGTCGACGCCACACCCCGCTCATCCGCAGGATTCGCCCATGCAGCGCTCGATCGCCACCGTGTCACTGTCCGGCACCCTCGCCGAGAAGCTCACCGCCATCCAGGCCGCCGGCTTCGACGGTGTCGAAATCTTCGAGAACGACCTCGTCTACTTCGACGGATCGCCCGCCGACGTGCGGCGCATGGCCGCCGATCTCGGCCTCGACATCGTGCTGTTCCAGCCGTTTCGCGACTTCGAGGGCGTGAGCCCGGCCCAGCTCGCCCGCAATCTCGACCGCATCCGCCGCAAGTTCGACGTGATGCACGCGCTCGGCACCGACCACATCCTGGTGTGCAGCAACGTGTCGCCCGACACGATCGCGGACGACGCGCTGCTGGTCGACCAGCTCGGCGCGCTCGCCGAAGCCGCGCGGCAGGCCGGCGTGGTCGCCGCGTACGAGGCGCTCGCGTGGGGCCGTGTCGTGAACCGGTACAGCCACGCGTGGCAGCTCGTGAACGCGGTGAACAGCCCGCATCTCGGCCTCGCGCTCGACAGCTTCCATACGCTGTCGCTCGACGATTCGCCGGACGCCATCGCGGACATCCCGGGCGACCGGATCGCATTCGTGCAGATCGCCGATGCGCCGAAGCTCGTGATGGACGTGCTCGAATGGAGCCGCCACTACCGTTCGTTCCCCGGCCAGGGCGACTTCGACCTCGCGCGCTTCACGGCGCGCGTGATCGAGTCCGGTTATACGGGGCCGCTGTCGCTCGAGATCTTCAACGACGGCTTCCGCGCCGCGCCGACCGCGATCACGGCCGCCGACGGCCACCGCTCGCTGCTCTATCTCGAAGAACTGACGCGCGCGCGGCTCGCGCAGGACGGCCATATGCCGGCCGCCGGCCAGCCGCTGTTCGCGCCGCCGGCGCCGCCCGCACACGTCGGGTTCCAGTTCATCGAATTCGCAGTCGACGCGCAGGCGGCGGCCACCGTCGGCGAATGGCTCGGCCGCATGCAGTTCCGGCTCGCGGGCCGCCACCGGTCGAAGGACGTGACGCTGTTCCAGCACGGCGCCGCGTCGATCGTGCTGAACGCCGAGCGCGACTCGTTCGCCGACGCGTTCTTCCAGCAGCACGGGTTGTCGCTGTGTGCGTCGGCGTTCCGCGTCGACGATGCGAAAGTGGCATTCGAACGCGCGGCCGGCTTCGGCTACGCGCCGTTTTCCGGGCGCGTCGGCCCGAAAGAGCGCGTGCTGCCGAGCGTGCAGGCGCCGGACGGCAGCCTCGAATACTTCGTCGACGAGGCGCCGAACGCGCCGACGCTGTACGAATCGGATTTCGTGCTGACCGACATCGACGGCCCGAGCGAGGTCGGCCCGCTGACGGGCATCGACCACGTCTGCCTCGCGCTGCCGGCCGACGCGCTCGATACGTGGATCCTGTTCTTCAAGACCGCCTTCGGCTTCGAGGCCGAACGCAGCTGGCTCGTGCCCGATCCGTACGGCCTGATGCGCAGCCGTGCGGTGCGCAGCGCGGACGGTTCGGTGCGGATCGCGCTGAATGCGTCGGTCGACCGCCATACGGCCGTCGCCGAATCGCTCGACCGCTATCACGGCACGGGGCTGAACCACGTCGCGTTCCGGACCGACGACATCGTGAAGACGGTCGCCGCGTTCGCGGCCGACGGCGTGCCGTTCCTGCGGATCCCGCCGAACTACTACGATGATCTCGCCGCGCGCTACGCGCTGCCGGACGCGCTGATCGACACGCTCAGCGCGCACCACCTGCTGTACGACCGCGACGAAAACGGCGGCGAATTCCTGCACGCGTATACAGAACTGGTCGACAACCGCTTCTCGCTCGAGATCGTCGAGCGGCGCGGCGGCTACGACGGCTACGGCGCGACCAACGCGGCCGTGCGGCTCGCGGCGCAGGCCCAGCGCAGGAAATAAGGGCAACGGCATTCCATTTCGGGGTCGGATTGAATGGGGAAACCGCACCGACCCCACGGCGCCCGCCGCGCGGACGCACCATCATGGCGAATGTCGCGGGGCGCCCCGTCCGGCAAGGCTGACCGCTCGCGACCCGAAACGGCCGCCCGGCGGGGGTTACATTCGGTAATGCTTGCCGCACCGCACCATCCGCGCAGCCCCCGTAGTTTTAAGAATCGCTTAAGTCTTCGACGGCACCATCCGCAACCAGTAACCGATGGATATCCCGAAAAGGAGGACAGCGATGAGCGCCGTAGATGCACCCGCGGGCCGCCCGGCCGCCCCCCCAGTGAAAAAAACGATGCTGCGCCGTTTGCTCAGCCATCATGAAATCGCGACGCTGCTCGTGCTGCTGCACGCACCGATCGGCGCGAATGCCAAACCCGAATTGCCCGCACTGCAGGAAGCCGGCCTCGTCGAGATGGTCAAGCTCGACGCCGACACGGCACCGAGCTTCCGGCTGACCGAAGACGGCACAGCCGTCCTGAAAGGGCTCGGCTACCGCTGAGCCGACGCTTTCCGACTCCCGTCCCGATCCCCCGGATCCGCCGGCCCGGCCGGCGTGTCATGTCACCCTGCCCGGTCCTGCAGCATCAGCCGGTATTCCGTCGGCGTCATGCCGACCGTCGCCTTGAACTGGCGCGTGAACGCGCTGTGATCCGTATAACCGCATAGCGCCGCGACGTCCGTCACCTTGTCGTGCGTGACGAGCAGCGCCGTGGCCGCATCGAGCCGCGTTTTCAGCAGCACCTGGCGCGGCGTCAGGTGAAACACCTTGTGGAAGTAGCGTTCGAGCTGCGCGACCGACATCCCGGCCATCAGCGCGAGCTGCTTCAGGTTCAGCGGCTGCACGTAGTGATCCTGGATGTGCTGCACCACGTCGGCGAGCTTGCTGTAGGCAGGATGCGAACCCTCGTGCGCCTTCAGGTCGCGCGAGATGCCCGCGAGGCCGACCACCTTGCCGGCCGCGTCGCGCAACGGCTCCTTGCAGGTCAGGCACCAGCCCGGCTGGCGGCCCGGATACAGATGCAGCTCGAGCTGGTCCATCAGCTGCTGGCCGGCGGTGATCGTCGCCATGTCCTGCTCGAAATAGGTCCGGCCAAAGCGGCGCGGAAACACTTCGTCGGTCGTCTTGCCAAGCAGGTCCCGCTTGTCCTTGTAGCCGCAGCGCATCGCCAGCGTGCGATTGACAAGCGCGTAGCGGCCGCTCGCATCCTTCACGAAAAACGCGACGTCGGGCAGCGCGTCGAACACCGGCTCGAGCAGGCGGAAGTGCGCGAGCATCGCGCCGAGATCGGCGTTGTCGGGCTGGTAGCGCAACGTATCGGACAGGCTCATGGGCGGTGCGGCAAGGAAGGTCGTCATCCCGGCATCTGCGAAGGGGGTGGCTGATGGCGTCGATTATAGGAGCGCCGTCTCGAACGCGTCGCGGCGATCGCAGGCCAGCGATCGCACGGCCCGGCGAACGGTGGTGCGCGCAACGCGCCGCCGATCCGCGACGATCGGGCGATCGCACACAGTGGCAAGCACGTCATGCACCATGCAGTTGTGTGCGCAACCACTACACCGCACGCGTGTCCGGCGGACACGATTTCGCATCGGCCCGTTGCCTGGCGTCGCACACGGTCGGCGATATCGGCTCAACCCGCCGGCGCCCAGACTACGCGCGCCCGAACCCGCCATCCTAGAAATGCCGGCGTGTCGCGTCTTGGTGCGTTTGCGCACGCGCCATGACGATTTCAGCATATATCAGGGTTATCGACGATATGCCGAAATCGTCGCCGGCCACGCACCGAACGCGCAAGACGCGCGCATTTTCGCTATCTAGACTTCGATCAACGGTTACGAGACGACATCCCGCCGCCGCCGCGCCCGCCGATTCCGGCATAGCCCGCGCAGCACATGGCAACCCCGCACGGCTTTCGGAGAGGCCTGCAACCCGATACGTCTCGCCCGGTTTACCGCACCGGCCCGCTGGCTGGCGGCGGCCCAACCACGCCATCAAGGGGAAGTGAAAGTGAAGCTGAAGGTATCGCACGTCGCGCTGGCTGCTGCCTGCGCACTGTCGGGCACACACGCCATCGCCGCCGACGTCGTCAAGATCGGTTTCGCCGCACCGCTGACGGGGCCGCAGTCGAACTACGGCTCGGACATGCAGAAGGGCGTGCAGCTCGCGATCGCCGATTTCAACGCGACGCATCCGACGATCGGCGGCAAGCCGGTCACGTTCCAGCTCGACTCGCAGGACGACCAGGCCGACCCGCGCACCGGCACGACGGTCGCGCAGCGGCTGATCGACGACAACGTCCGCGGGGTCATCGGCCACTTCAACTCGGGCACGAGCATTCCGGCGTCCGACCTGTACGATCGCGCGGGGCTGCCGCAGATCTCGATGGCGACATCGCCGCAATACACGGCGCGCGGCTACAAGACGACCTACCGGCTGCTGACGAGCGACGCACAGGCCGGCCGCATCGTCGGCACGTATGCGGTGAAGTCGCTGCACTTCAAGCGCATCGCGATCATCGACGACCGCACGGCCTACGGCCAGGGCATCGCCGACGAATTCGCGAAGGCCGTGCAGGCCGCGGGCGGCACGATCGTCAAGCGCGACTTCACGAACGACAAGGCGCTCGACTTCTCCGCGATCCTGACCAACCTGAAGGGCATCAACCCGGATGCGATCTTCTACGGCGGCGGCGACGCGCAGTCTTCGCCGATGATCCGCAAGATGCGCCAGCTCGGGATGAAGTCGGCATTCGTGACCGGCGAGATGTCGCGCTCGCCGACGTTCCTGAAGGTCGGCGGCGACGCGGCCGAAGGCGCGATCGTCTACATGGGCGGGCTGCCGAAGGAAAAGATGCCGGGCTTCGCCGGCTATGCATCGCGCTACAAGGCACGCTTCAACGAAGACGTGATCACCTATTCGCCCTACTCGTACGACGGCACGATCGCGCTGCTCACCGCGATGAAGGACGCGAACTCGACCGACCCGAAGGTCTATACGCCGTATCTCGGCAAGGTGTCGATCAGGGGCGTGTCGGCCCCGAGCATCGCGTACGACGCGAAGGGCGACCTGAAGGATGCGCCGGTGACGATCTACAAGGTCGAGCACGGCGCGTTCAAGCCGGTCGACACGATCGCCGGCAACTGATCGCATCGACCCTGTTCCGCGCGGCGCGGCAAGCGGTTCACCCGCCTGCCGCGCCGCGTGCGTTTCGGCTCCGCGAAGTCCGAAGCATCCGTCGGCGCAGCCCCGCGCGCGCGTATTTCGCGCTCCTGTAGAATCCCCCCACCCGCTTTGAAGCTTCGTCCGCGTCGCGCCCCATCCTGGTGCGACGGTGCGTGTCACGTGCCCTATCCGGCGCCCGGCACACGCTCGACGACGCAGGCCGCGCCTTGCCAGTCCATGCCGATAGCGGGCTCTGGAGACGCAGCACCGACAACAACATTCGAAAACCGACCGTCCTGACCATGCAAGCTTCCGAATTGAGCGGCGTGCCTCGCGCCGCCGAACGCGCGCTCACGCGCAGCGACTACAAGACCCTTGGCCTTGCCGCACTCGGCGGCGCCCTCGAGTTCTACGACTTCATCATCTTCGTGTTCTTCGCACCCGCGATCGGGCAGCTGTTCTTCCCGCACGACATTCCCGACTGGCTGCGCCAGTTGCAGACGTTCGGCATCTTCGCGGCCGGCTATCTCGCGCGCCCGCTCGGCGGCGTGATCATGGCGCACTTCGGCGACCTGTTCGGCCGCAAGCGGATGTTCACGCTGAGCGTGCTGATGATGTCGGTGCCGACGCTGCTGATGGGCCTGCTGCCGACCTACGACTCGATCGGCCTCCTCGCGCCGGTGTTGCTGCTGCTGTTCCGCGTGCTGCAGGGCGCGGCGGTCGGCGGCGAAGTGCCGGGCGCATGGGTGTTCGTGTCGGAGCACGTGCCGTCGCGCCACATCGGCTACGCGTGCGGCACGCTGACCGCGGGCCTCACGGCCGGCATCCTGCTCGGCTCGCTGGTCGCGGCCGGGATCAACAGCCGTTACTCGGGCGCCGAAGTCACCGCGTTCGCGTGGCGCATTCCGTTCCTGCTCGGCGGCGTGTTCGGGCTGTTCTCCGTGTACCTGCGCCGCTGGCTGCATGAAACGCCGGTGTTCGCCGAGATGAAGGCAAAGAAGGCGCTCGCGGCCGAGATTCCGCTGAAGGCCGTGCTGCGAGACCACGGGCGCGCGGTGATCGTGTCGATGCTGCTCACGTGGATGCTGTCGGCGGCGATCGTCGTCGTGATCCTGATGACGCCCGCGCTGCTGCAGAAGCAGTTCCACCTGACGCCCGCGACCACGCTGTTCGCGAACAGCATCGCGACGCTGTGCCTGACGGCCGGCTGCATCACGGCCGGCTCGCTCGCGGGCTGGATCGGCGCGAAACGCGTGCTCGGCATCGGCGGCCTCGTGCTGGCCGCGTGCTACTACCTGCTGTTCGTGCAGGTCGCGGCCGATGCGTCAACGCTGCCGCTGTACTACGGGATCGCCGGCTTCATGGTCGGCACGATCGGCGCGGTGCCGTTCGTGATGGTCAGGAGCTTCCCGGCCGTCGTGCGCTTCTCGGGCATCTCGTTCTCGTACAACGTCGCGTATGCGATCTTCGGCGGTCTTACGCCGGTGATCGTGTCGCTGATGATGAAGTCGAATCCGCTCGCACCGGTCGTGTACGTCGCGGCGATCTGCGTGCTCGGCGCGATCGCCGTGCAGTTCTCGAAGGATGCGAAGGACCTGAAGGACGCACGCTGAACGTCGGCGCGCAGGCGCCGGCTGCATGAACGAAGGGCCGAATACCGCGGCGTGCGGGATTCGGCCCTTTTGTCTTGCGTGCTTGAGTGCGACGGTGTTCAGCGTGCGTCGCTCGGCTCAGTTCAGCGCAGCGTGCCGTACGACGAACTCGGCCGGCGCAGCGCATCGATGCTCGCGCCGCCGGCGCCGGTCACGAACAGCAGCAGGAAACCGCCGGCGATCGCGACGTTCTTCCAGAAGTGGATCACCATGTCGTGCTGGACCGCGGCGTCCGTCGCGTCCCAGAAATTGTGCCCGACCATCGCGGTCGCGATCGTATAGAACGCCATCAGCAACGCGAGCGGCTTCACCTTGTAGCCGACGATCAGCAGCAGGCCGCCGAGCGCTTCGATCGTCACGACGACCGGCCCCATCACCTGCGGATAGGGCACGTTCAGCCCATGCAGATAGCCGATGAAATCGCTGTAGCCGAGCAGCTTCATCACGCCGCCCCACAAGAACAGCGCCGCCAGCGCCAGGCGTGCGAAAAAAATGACGCCGGAATCGACGGAACGCGTCATGCCTCTCTCCTCGTATGCAATTCGGCCGTCCGCACGGGCGCGCCCGTGCGGCTCGGGGCCGCGCGGCCCTGCTGGGCCCGCGGCAAATGGGCCAGCATAGAGGGTCTTTCCGCGGTGTCCAAGAAAAAGGTTGTAGCAAATCTTTACACTGCGGCGGCGGCGCCGGCGCGACGGCATCGCGAAAAACGCGTTCGTCCTTTGCCGCGAATAAAGGGAACGGATGCTAACCCGCGTCGCTCAACAGCACGCCTTTCTTGAACAGGAAACAGCCGTAGCCGCGCAACTCGCCGGTGACGATCACCGCATACGCCTGCTGCGCGCGCTCGTAGAACGCGAAACGGTCGATGCCCGTGAGCGGCACCGCGCGCCCTTCCGCACGATCGATCTCGGCCTGCACTTCACGCTGCACGGGCGGCACCGCGGCCGGATCGCCGACGACTTCCATCCGCCACGCAGGCGTCTCGACGAACGTGTCGAGCGGCAGCACGGACAGCACCGCGCGCGCGACGCGCGCCGAGTCGGCGCCGTCGATGCGCAGCGCGCGGCCGACCACCGTGTGCTCGGCGACGGATTCCGCCGGAAAGTTCGCATCGCAGATCGCCACTTCATCTCCGTGGCCCATCGCGCGCAGCGCGTGCAGGATGTCGGCGTGCAGCAGCGGATCGAGGTTCTTCAGCATGTCGGCAAGTCTCCGGGATTGGGAACGAATCGCATACGTTACCCGATCCCGGATGCTGCCGGGTGACAGCGCGGCGGACGTTTCGGGTTCGCGTGCCGCGATCGTCGCCGGCCTCGCACGGGTGGTCGATTGCGTTCGAGGTGAGGAAATCGCGCCGCCCCAACGAAAACGGGCGCCCGAAGGCGCCCACGGCGTCCGCCGGCGCAACCGCGCTTCAGGTCACCGGCGCCGGGTTGAACAGCGTCAGCGCATTCGCGAGCTTCCATTGCTCGGCCCACGTGCGGCGCTTGCCGCTCGCGACGTCGAGCATCAGCCGGAACAGTTCCCAGCCCACGTCCTCGATCGAGGCCGCGCCGGTCGCGATCTGCCCGGCGTCGAGATCCATCAGGTCGTGCCAGCGGCGCGCGAGATCGCTGCGCGTCGCGACCTTGATCACCGGCACCTGCGCGAGGCCGTACGGCGTGCCGCGGCCGGTCGTGAAAACGTGCAGGTTCATCCCCGCCGCGAGCTGCAGCGTGCCGCAGATGAAGTCGCTCGCGGGCGTCGCCGCGTACAGCAGCCCCTTCTGCCGCGCCCGATCGCCGGGACGCACGACGCCGGCGATCGGCGCGCTGCCCGACTTCACGATCGAGCCCATCGCCTTCTCGACGATATTCGACAGGCCACCCTTCTTGTTGCCGGGCGTCGTGTTCGCGCTGCGATCGACGCGGCCGCGCTGCAGGTAGCGGTCGTACCAGTCCATCTCGCGGATGATCTCGCGAGCGACATCCTCGTTCACCGCACGCGACGTGAGCTGCGCGACGCCGTCGCGCACTTCGGTCACTTCCGAGAACATGATCGTCGCGCCCGCGCGCACGAGCAGGTCGGCCGCGAAGCCGACCGCCGGGTTCGCGGTGAGCCCCGAGAACGCGTCGCTGCCGCCGCACTGCACGCCGACGACGAGATCCGACGCCGGGCAGGTTTCGCGACGGCGCCGATTGAGCCGCTCGAGATGCGATTCGGCCATCTTCATGATCGAGTCGATCATCGAGTTGAAGCCGACGTGCGCGGCGTCCTGCAAGCACACGACGCCGCCGTTGTCCGTCGCGCCGTCGGCCGCCACCGGAATCGCGCCGGGCGGCAGCAGGCGCTCGGGCTGCAGCTTCTCGCAGCCGAGGCTCACCGTCATCACCTCGCCGCCGAAGTTCGGGTTCAGGCTGATGTTGCGCAGCGTGCGGATCGGGATGTCGGCATCGGGCGCGTCGATCGCGACGCCGCAGCCGTACGTGTGCTCGAGCCCGACCACGTCGTCGACGTTCGGGTAACGCGGCAGCAGTTCGTCCTTGATCCGCTTCACCGCATGCTCGACGACGCCCGACACGCACTGCACGGTCGTCGTGATCGCGAGAATGTTGCGCGTGCCGACCGAACCGTCGGGATTGCGAAAGCCCTCGAACGTATAACCTTCGAGCGGTGCCAGCGGCGGCGCGGCACGCGTGGCGAGCGGCAGGTCGTCGAGGCCCGGCGGCTCGGGCATGCGCATCGTGCGCTCGTTGACCCAGCTGCCGCGGCGCAGCTCCGCGAGCGCGTAGCCGATCACGACGTTGTAGCGGACGATCGGGTCGCCCGCCGCGAGGTCGACCAGCGCGATCTTGTGACCTTGCGGCACGCCTTCGCGCAGCGTCAGGCCGTCGGCGAACGTCGCGCCTTCGGGCAGGCCACCGTCGTTGACGACGATCGCGACGTTGTCGTCCGGATGCACGCGGATATAAAGAGGGGAAGCAGTCATCGGAATTCCTGGGAAGCTACCGGTCAAATCGTTAGTCATCATACGACATTCAACACCGCCCTGCGATGCTGCGTAAACCCTTATCCGGAAAGACCCTATCCTTCGCCAGCCAGCAAACCGCTTGCGTCGCTCTTTCTTGCGTTGTACGATGACATACAACGACATCGCCAATATGGCCCGGATGCCGTACCCGACGAACCCAGCACTCGCGCTAGACGGACGACCCAATCATGACTTCACCGCAAGAACTCAAACAGATCATTTCCCACGGCCTGCTGTCGTTTCCGCTGACGGATTTCGCCGCGGACGGCAGCTTTCGCCCGACCACCTATGCCGAGCGTCTGGAATGGCTGGCGCCGTATGGCGCGACCGCGCTGTTCGCGGCGGGCGGCACCGGTGAATTCTTCTCGCTCACGCAGCGCGAGTATTCGGACGTGATCCGCGTCGCGACGGAAACCTGCAAGGGCAAGGTGCCGATTCTGGCCGGCGCCGGCGGAGCGACGCGCGTCGCGATCGAATACGCGCAGGAAGCCGAGCGCCTCGGTGCGAGCGGCGTGCTGCTGATGCCGCACTACCTGACCGAAGCCAGCCAGGAAGGCATCGCCGAGCACGTCGAGCAGGTGTGCCGCGCGCTGAAGATCGGCGTCGTGGTGTACAACCGCGCGAACTCGAAGCTGAACGCCGACATGCTCGAGCGCCTCGCCGATCGTTGCCCGAACCTGATCGGCTTCAAGGACGGTGTCGGTGAAATCGAAAGCATGGTCACGATCCGCCGCCGCCTCGGCGACCGCTTCGCGTACCTCGGCGGCCTGCCGACGGCCGAAGTCTACGCAGCCGCGTACAAGGCGCTCGGCGTGCCGGTGTACTCGTCGGCCGTGTTCAACTTCATCCCGAAGACGGCGATGGAATTCTATGAAGCGATCGCGAAGGACGACCACGCGACGGTCGGCCGCCTGATCGACGAGTTCTTCCTGCCGTACCTGAAGATCCGCAACCGCCGCGCGGGCTACGCGGTCAGCATCGTGAAGGCGGGCGCGAAGCTCGTCGGCCACGACGCGGGCCCGGTGCGTGCGCCGCTCGTCGACCTCACCGACGCGGAAATGGCCGAACTGGACGTGCTGATCAAGAAGATGGGCCCGCAGTAAGCGGGTACGGCCGGCGCGGCGCGTTTAGCGGCAACGCGGCCGGCTCGTGTTTTCTGTTGCATCGCGGCCGGCGCTTGCCGGCCGCAGTCATTTGCCGCGGCAGCCATGCCGCGCATCCCACCGGGATGCGCGCGGTCACATCTACATCTGCGCGATGACGCCGATGATCCGGTGACGCACGTTGCCGAGCTTGATGCGGGTCGCCTCGATCTGCCCCTGCGCGCCCGGGCGCACGCGGGCGTTCGACTCGCCGCCGAGAATCTGCCCCAGCACGTCGCGGTCGACGACCGCATCGAAGAACCGGCCGACCGTGATCGTTGCCGATTGCTTCGCGGTCAAGAGCGCGCTGTTGGCCTGCATCAGCGCTTCGGTGCGCAGGCTCTGGTCGCGTTCGTCGATGGCGCGGCGATGCTCGAGCGCGAACACCAGCGCTTCCATGTCCTGCCTGAAACGGCGCACGGCGAGGCCGAACACGAGCGAATGCGCGTCGGAGCCCGTGACGGGCCGCCCCTGGTTGATCGTCACGTCGAATTCGCTGCCGCCCAGGTCGCGCTGGAATTCCAGCAGCGCATTCGCGAGCACGCGTCCTTCGCTGTACTGGCCGATCCGGCTGCGCACCGAATGCGCGACATCGCCGATCGCCTTCCATAATCCGGCGGCGAACAGGTGGTCGCCGCGCTTGCTGATGTTCATCGGATGGTTCCCTCTTGGTCTTTTGTCGGTCTCTCAGGCTCACCTGCAGGCCGTGCGGCCCGAGGCCTCGCTACTGTAGGAGAAATTCCGGCGACGCGGAAGCCACGATGAAAAAAGCGGAGGCAGCCAGCCGGCCACCTCCGCTTTCATGCATTCAGCAAGCGGCCCGGGCTTGTGCGCCGAGCCGCCGCATCATCACTCCGCCTTCCCGTCCCGCAGCCGCGGAATCTCGAGCGGGTTACCCTCCTGCAGCCCTTCGGGCAGCAGGTCGTCCGGGAAGTCCTGGTAGCACACGGGCCGCAGGAAGCGTTCGATCGCCGTCGCGCCGACCGACGTGACGGCCGGGTTCGACGTCGCCGGGAACGGCCCGCCGTGCACCATCGCGTCGCACACCTCGACGCCGGTCGGGTAGCCGTTGACGAGCAGGCGCCCGGCCTTGCGTTCGAGGATCGGCAGCAGGCGGCGCGCGAGCGGCTTGTCGTCGGCGTCCATCTGCAACGTGGCCGTCAGCTGGCCCTCCAGCGCGTCGAGCACGCGCGCGACTTCGTCGAGATCGCGGCAGCGCACGATCAGCGATGCCGGCCCGAACACCTCGTGGCTGAACGCCGGCTCGGCGAGGAACGCCTGCGCGGCGACTTCGTACAGCGCGCCGCCTGCCTGGCAGTCGGTCTGCGCCGCTTCGCCCGCGCCGATTTCGCGCACGCCAGGCAGTTCGGCCAGCTTGCCGCGACCGTTGCGATACGCGTCGGCGATGCCGCGCGTCAGCATCACGCCGGCCGGCTTCTTCGCGAGCGCCTGCGCGGCGACGGACTCGAAGCGGTCGAGATCGGGGCCGTCGACCGCCAGCAAGAGGCCAGGGTTCGTGCAGAACTGGCCGGTGCCGAGCGTCAGCGAATCGACGAAGCCGGTCGCGATCGCGTCGCCGCGCGCGGCCAGCGCGGCCGGGAACAGCACGACCGGGTTGATGCTGCTCATTTCCGCATAGACGGGAATCGGCTGCGGACGCGCGTTCGCGAGCTGCACGAGCGCCATGCCACCCTGCCGCGACCCGGTGAAGCCGACGGCCTGGATCGCCGGATGGCTGACGAGCGCCGCGCCGATCACGCGGCCGGGGCCGATCAGCAGCGAGAACACGCCGGCCGGCATCCCGCATTTCGCCACCGCCGCGCGAATCGCGCGGCCGACCAGCTCGGACGTGCCGAGGTGCGCCTCGTGGGCCTTCACGATCACCGGACAGCCGGCCGCCAGCGCCGACGCGGTATCGCCGCCGGCCACCGAGAACGCGAGCGGGAAGTTGCTCGCGCCGAACACGACGACGGGCCCGAGCCCGACCTTCTGCAGCCGCAGGTCCGAGCGCGGCAGCGGCGTGCGCGCGGGCTGCGCGGGATCGATCGACGCGGCGAGGAAGCGCCCGTCGCGCACGACGCGCGCGAACAAGCGGATCTGGCCGACGGTGCGGCCGCGCTCGCCTTGCAGCCGCGCCACGGGCAGGCCCGTTTCGGCGTGCGCGCGTTCGATCAGCGCGTCGCCGAGCGCGACGATTTCGTCGGCGATCGCCTCGAGAAACGCCGCGCGGGCCGCGAGCGGCTGCGCGCGGTACGCGTCGAAGGCGTCGCGCGCGAGTTCGCACGCGCGCTCGACATCGGCCTGGGTCGCGACGCCGAAGGCCGGCGCATCGATCGGCGCGCCCTTCGTCGGGTCGAACGCGCGCAAGGTACCGGCCGAGCCGGCCACCGCTTCGGCGCCGATCAGCATCTCTCCAGTCAGTTGCATGGGGTGTGCTCCGTGGTTCGGGAATGGTTTGTCCATTGTAGCTCAACAGATACGATGTCTGCCGACGTTGCTTCACGATTCCGTCGACGCGCCTGAGCCGCGATGATAGCCCGTAATCCTTTATTCAGTCGGCGATAGCTCGCAATATTTATCTCGCCGGGCCGCCAATCAAAGGGAAAACCCGAGGTTCCTGCGCCCCGATATTGCCCATAAACTTCCGGTCATGTCATACGACGACGTACATTAAAGTGCCTAATCAGTCTCAATCTCGCGATCTTCCGATCGAACTCGCCGGCAGCGTGCGCCGCACCGCCGTGCGCTACTGGATCCTGGCGATGCTGTTCGTCGTCACGACGCTCAACTACGCGGACCGCGCGACGCTGTCGATCACCGGCACGCCCATCCGCAAGGCCTTCGGCATCGATCCGGTGACGATGGGCTACATCTTCTCGGCGTTCAGCTGGGCGTACGTGCTCGCGCAGCTACCGAGCGGCTGGCTGCTCGACCGCTTCGGCGCGCGTCGCGTCTATGCGACCAGCATCTTCCTGTGGTCGGCGTTCACGCTGCTGCAGAGCACGATCGGCCTGGGCGGCAGCGCCGCGTTCGCGGTGACCGCGCTGTTCGTGATGCGCTTCGCGGTCGGCATCGCCGAGGCACCCGCGTTTCCCGCGAACGCGAAGGTCGTCGCGAGCTGGTTCCCGACCGCCGAACGCGGCACGGCGTCGGCGATCTTCAACGCCGCGCAGTATTTCGCGGCGGTGGTGTTCTCGCCGCTGATGGCGTGGCTCACGCATGCGTACGGCTGGCACCACGTGTACCTGTGGCTCGGCCTCGCCGGGATTGCGCTCGCGTTCCTGTGGCTGCGCGTGATGAAGGATCCGGCCGACCATCCGGCGGTGAACCGCGCGGAACTCGAGCATATCGAGCAAGGCGGCGGCCTCGTGCGCACGACGGGCCGGCCGACCGGGACGCGCGGCAACGGCACCGTGTCCGAAAGCAGCCGCGTCGCGGGCTGGTACTACGTGCGCCAGCTGCTGTCGAACCGGATGCTGCTCGGCGTCTATCTCGGCCAGTACTGCGTGAACGTGCTCACGTACTTCTTCCTCACGTGGTTCCCGATCTACCTCGTGCAGGCGCGCGGGATGTCGCTGCTGAAGGCCGGCTTCATGACGTCGCTGCCGGCGATCTGCGGGTTCCTCGGCGGCGTGCTCGGCGGGATGCTGTCGGACATGCTGATCCGCCGCGGCGTGTCGCTGACGCTCGCGCGCAAGATCCCGATCGTCGGGGGGATGCTGCTGTCGATGGTGATCATCGGCTGCAATTACGTCGACAGCGAGGTGCTGGTGATCGCGCTGATGGCCGTGTCGTTCTTCGGCAAGGGCATCGGCTCGCTCGGCTGGGCCGTCGTCGCGGACACCGCGCCGAAGGAAGCGATCGGCCTGTCGGGCAGCCTGTTCAACATGTTCGGCAACACGGCCGGCATCGTCGCGCCGATCGCGATCGGCTACCTGGTCGGTGCGAGCGGCTCGTTCAACGGCGCGCTCGTGTTCGTCGGGCTGAACGCGCTCGTCACCGTGTTCAGCTATCTCGTGATCGTGAAGGACATCAAGCGCGTCGAGCTGCGTCACCGCGACGCGTGAGCTTCGGCGGGAAGGGAAGGAATACGGACGACGGCGGCCGCGCGCAAGCGCGCCGCCGTCCTTGCATCAGGCCGCGGAATGCGCGACGCGCAGCATGTCGTGCACGCCGGAGGTCATCAGCGCGAGAAACGCGAGCAGGCCGACGTAGCAGAGCGCGTAGGTCGTCTTCGTCTCGACCGACGTCGCGTAGTACGCGCGGTTTTCCGGCGCATCGGGATCGTAGCGCCATGCGCGCTTGAGCTGCGGCAGCGCGAGGATCGCCATCACGATCAGGAGCGGGCTCGGCCGGTACGCGAACAGCGCGATCAGCACGGGCACGCCCGCGAACCAGATCCGCGGCGACAGCACCGCCGTGATGCGCCCGCCGTCGAACGGCGACAGCGGAATCATGTTGAACAGGTTCAGGAAAAAACCCGTATACGCGAGCGCGAGCAGCAGGTTGCTGTCGTAGTGCCGCGCGGCCGCGTAGCAGGCCAGCGCGCCGAGCGTGCCGACGAACGGCCCGGCCAGCCCGACGTATGCCTCGGTTTCGGCGTCGTGCGGCATCTCCTTCAGCTGGATCCACGCGCCGACGAACGGGATGAACGTCGGCAGCCCGACGTCGAGCCCGCGTCGCTGCGCGGCCACGTAGTGACCGGCTTCGTGCACCAGCAGCAGCACGACGAAACCGGCCGCGAAGCGCCAGCCGTAGAACAGCGCGTAGACCGCGATCGACACCAGCATGGTGCCAGCCGACATGAGCACCTTGCCGAGCTTCAGGCCCCCGAAGATCAGCAGCAGCAGTTTCGTCATTCCTTGCGCTCCGCCTCCGGCGTGCCGGACGCATCGGCGACGACCGGTACCGCGGCTGCCTTTGGCTTGCGCCCGAAGAAGCGCTTCAGCCCCGCGCCGGCAGCGAGCAGCGCGACCGCGCCGATCTTGAAGAACTTCACGGCGAATGCGCCGATCAGCGCGAGCAGGCCGAGCTTCTTCGCGCCGACGCCGACGATCAGCGCCGCGAGGCCGTATTCGGCGACGTGGTCCCGTTCACGACGGCCTGGTTGGCGGCCGCGGCGGCGGCCCTCATTTCGACCTGCGCGGCTTCGGTTTGCGCGTGGCCGCTGGTCGCGGCGAGTGCGAGCATCGCCACGCAGGCGACGCGGACGGCGAGTCTTTTCATTATTGGATTCCCCTGGAATGCCTTGTTGTGAACGTGCGCGGCATCCGACCCGGGCGTTGTGGTCGCGGGTCCGGTGCCGTCTCTCAGGCGGCACGAGGGCTATGGTAACGCAGCGTCGGAGCGTGTCGGGGCATGGAATGCGGGGCGCGGCCATCGGCAACACGGCTGCACAGCGCGTGCGATCGCCCGCAGTTTCATCACGCGCCTCGCCCAACGAATGTCTGCCGAAACATAGCCTTCAGCCGCCGCGGCAAACATGTGCGCGACCAAGACCCATCAAAATGCGTCGTCGCGACTCGAACTTCGGATCCGCGAAGTCTTGACGTGGCGGTAACAGAAGCAAGCAAGTAGCCGCGCCGGTTCCCGTCAACTCAAGCCCGGCGAATGTTGAATTTGATTAGCACACCTTTAATTTTACAGATCGAAAAATCGACGCCTGTCACGAAAGAAACACGGGTAAATCGACTCGGCCGGGACATTGCGCGCAAGACCACACAAGCCACAACACGATTTTTACATCGAGCCTAGGAAAACAAATGAACGAGAATCAACGAGGGTTGGGACATTCGGCACAACGCGCACCGAGGAAGTCGAAGGCCGCGCTTGCCGTCACGGTCAGCGCAGCCATGGTCGCATTCGCCGCTTCCGCGCCCGCTCGGGCCGACTATGTGCAAAACGGCACGTCGACCGAAACGTCGGGGGGTTGCGTCGGCAATATCGCCATTTCGGGAAGCAGCACGTATCCGGCCACGGCAACCGGCTGCGACAACGTCGCGATCGGCACGGCGGCAGCCGCGAATTCGGGCTCGTCGACCGGCGCCTATAGCGAGACCGTCGCGATCGGCCGCATGGCGGCCGCGACCGGTACGCTTGCGACGGCCGTCGGCGGAAATGCGGTGGCAACCGGCGATCAGGCCACGGCAATCGGGGCGGTCTCGAGCGCAGCCGGAACCCAGGCAACGGCGGTCGGCAACGGCGCCATCGCGAACGGCGCCACCGCGTCCGCCTTCGGCCAGGGCGCGTCAGCGGTCGACCAGTCGACGGCGGTCGGGCAAGGTGCAAGCGCCACCGCGACATTCTCGACCGCCGTGGGCAAGGGTACCATCGCAGCGGGCGGTACGGCACTCGGCTTCCAGGCCAACGCGGGCGCGGCCGATGCGGTCGCGCTCGGCGTCGACAGTTCGGCATCCGCGACCGGCAGCATCGCCATTGCGCGTGCGACGGCCTCCGCCACGAACGCGGTCGCCATCGGCGAAGGCGCGAACGCCGCTAACGCGAATTCCGTCGCACTGGGTTCGAACGCCACCACGCGCGCCTATACGACCGTCAGCAGCGTGGCGCTCAACGGCGTGACCTACAGCGGCTTCGCGGGCACACCGGTCGGCGTGGTGAGCGTAGGCAGCGCCGGTGCCGAGCGACAGATCGTCAACGTCGCGGCCGGCGCGATCAGCGCGACCAGCACGGATGCGGTGAACGGCTCCCAGCTCTTTTCGATCGCCAATCAGGTGTCGACGCTGACGGCAGACCTGGCCAACCTCACGACGACCGTCGGCAAGATTTCGTCGAGCGTGCCGAGCGGGACCGTCACGGACCCGACGGACACCGCGATCGGCACGAACACGTCGGTTACCGCGACCAACGGTACCGCAGTCGGCAACGGCTCGAACGTGTCGGGCGACAACGGTACGGGTGTCGGCGTGAATTCGACCGTCACGGCGACCAACGGCACGGCCATCGGCACGAATTCGAAAGTCACCGCGGCAAACGGAACGGCGATCGGCACGGGCTCGAACGTGTCCGGCACGGACTCGACCGCGATCGGCACGAACAGCCGCGCAACCGCGAACAACGCCGTGGCGCTGGGCGCGAATTCGGTTGCCGACCGCGACAACACGGTATCGATCGGGTCGCCCGGCGCCGAGCGTCAGCTGACCAACGTGGCGGACGGTACCGCGCCGACGGATGGCGTGAACGTGCGCCAGTTGAACTGGTGCGGTCAACTCGGTCCGCGAGGAAATGTCGAAGTACCGCAAGGACGCCAACGCGGGCACCGCAAGCGCGATCGCAATGGCGAACATGCCGCAGGCCGTGCTGCCGGGTGAAAAGGTGGTCGCGCTCGGCGGCGGTACGTACGGCGGCCAAAGCGCGATGGCGCTGGGGCTTTCCGTCGCGACCGGGAAATGGCTCGTCAAGGGCTCGGTGACGACCGCCGTCTCGGGCCACGGCTCGTTCGGCGCCGGCGCCGGCGTCGGCTACCGCTGGTAAGCCGCCTGTCGCGCAACGCGTCAGGAAGCGGTTTCCCGACGCGGAAAGTCGGCCATCGGCGCTGCGGCGCCGATGGCACGACGACTTGATCGTTCAGGGTCGCCGTCACGTATACAGCGACGCCTGCGGCAACTCCCCCGTCAGCGCGAACCGGCCGACGTCGCGCAACCGATAGTCGAGCGGATCGTGCAGCGTATGCGTGCGCGCGTTGCGCCAGAACCGGTCGAGGCCGAGCGACGCGGCCGTCGCTCGGGCGCCGCACGCATCGAACAGCGCCTCGCCGTTGTCGAGCGCCGCGCGCTGCGCGACGATCTTCGCGTCCGACACCGCGAGCGCCGCTTCGGCCCGTTCGCCGGCCGTCAGCGCGTCGCGCCGCGTCCACGCATGTTGCAGCTCGACGGCCGCGCGATCGGCCAGCGACGCCGCCGCAACCGCCTGCACGCGCATGTCGCCGAAGCGCTGCAGCGTATACGGATCGTCGCTCGCCTGCGCGACGCCCGCGTTGATCCACGGCCGGCCGTGGTTCAGCACGTAGTCACGCGCCTCGGCCAGCGCACCCTCCGCGAGCCCGACGAACAGGTTCGTCAGCACGAGCTGCGACACCAGCGTGCGCAGCGTCGCGCGCGGCGTCGGCGGCGTCTCGGACCGGTGCAGCACGTCGTCCGGCGCGAGCGTCACGCCTTCGAAACGCACGCTGCCGCTGTCGGTCTGGCGCTGCCCGATCGGATCCCAGTCCTCGTTGACCGTGATCCCGTCACGATCGGTCGGCACCACGCCGAACACGGCGCGACCCGTTTCCGGATCGTGCGCGGACACGGTCATCCGCTGCGAGCCGCGCGTTCCCGAGCAGAACCCCTTCACGCCGTCGAGCCGGTAGCCGCCGTCCGGCGTCGCGGTCGCCACCAGCCGCGTGTCGAGCGGGTTGACCGCATTGCCCCACCACCAGCGATGCTCGACCGTGCCGCGCAGGTAGCGTTCGCGCTGTGCCGCGCTGCCCCACACGTCGACGCTCACCACCTGCAGGATCTGGAACCCGACCAGATGCGCGAGCGCGCTGTCGACGCGCGCGATCCGCCGGATCGTGTCGTAGATCGCAGGCCATGCGGCTTCCTGCCCGCCGAATGCGCGCGGTACCGCGAGCGTCAGCAGGCCCGCGTCGGCGAGCCACTGCTTCTCGTCGGCGGCATGACCGCCCGCGCGATCGCGCGCGGCAGCGGTCACACGCAGCGCATCGATCGCACGTGCCAGCGCATCGGCGTCGCTCGTGCACGCATCGGGATCCGGCGCCAGCGTCGCCGGGCCGCGGAGATCGTTCATGCGACGACTTCCTGTGCGAGGGTTGCGTGCGCAACAACTTCACCCGACAGCGGCACCAGCGCGCCGAGCCGGCGGCCGGTCAGCCGCGACAGGATCTCGCGCCGCCAGTCGTCGTAGATCGCGCGGTATTCGGCGATATCCGCACCGAACACGTGCGCGGTATGCGCGTATTCGTCATGCAGATAACCGTCGAGCCGCGCCTGCGTTTCCTCGTCGGCCGCGCTCACGCGGTCGATCAGCGCGTCACGCTCGGCGGCCGGCAACGCGTTCAACGTGTCGAACCACCACTGGACGATCTGCACGCGGTGCCACTCCTCGTCCGGGCGGATCCGGTTCTCGCCGTGCTCGCGCATCGCGCCGTCGGCGATGCGGCCGGTCTTGCGCTGGATCCACAGCTTCGCGAGGATGTGCAGTTCGTAATGCCACTCGAACGCGAGGAAGCCAGCGACGTCGCGCACCGCGATATCGCCGATGCGGTCCCAGTGCGCGGCGACGAGCCGCTCGACTTCCGGCAACGGATCGCGGCCCGTCAGTTCGGTCACGCGCTCGCGCCCGATCACCGCGTGCGCGCCGTCGTCGCCGAGCTGGCGCGACAGGATCAGCTGGAAATGCGGATCGTCGCGGAACAGCGTGTCGATCGCCTTCGCGACGACCTGCACGATGAACAGGTCATGCGACGCCATCTTCGTGTAGTAGTCGGCGACAGCGGCAAGCTCGTCTTCGCTGTGCGGCTCGCGCGGCGGCGTCGCCAGTTTGTCCGGGAAACCGGGACGATGGCGTCGTGCGACGTCCAGAAACAGGGCTTCCTCGAATTGTCCGTTCCATTCGCGCGGCGCGCCGATAGGCAAGGTCATGGGTTTCGTTCTCTCAGGGTCTTCAATGAAAAGAGCCGGCGCTCGTGGCACCGCTCAGGTACGCCGGGTCACGCGTCGGACCAGGCGGTCGCCCGTGATTTGCACGGTCGATACGAGTGCGATCAGGATCACGATCACGGTCACCATGACGGTGGTGTCGAAACGCTGATAGCCATAGCGGATCGCGAGATCGCCGAGCCCGCCCGCGCCGACGGCGCCCGCCATCGCGGTCGATCCGATCAGCGCGACGACGGTGATCGTGAAACCGCCGAGCATGCCGGGCAACGCCTCCGGCAACAGCACGTGCCACACGATGTGGCGGCGTTTCGCGCCCATCGCGAGCGCGGCCTCGATCAGCCCGCGATCGACTTCGCGCAGGCTCACTTCGGCAATCCGCGCGAAGAACGGAATCGCGGCGATCGACAGCGGCACGACGGCCGCCCATACGCCGATCGTCGTGCCGATCAGCACGCGCGTGAACGGCAGCAGCGCGACGAGCAGGATGATGAACGGTGTCGAGCGGAACACGTTGACGAGCGCGCCGAGCACCGCGTTCACGCCACGCCGCGCGTAGATGCCGCCGGGCGCGGTCGTCACGAGGACCACCGCGAGCGGGATGCCGATCAGCGCGGCGATCGCGGCCGATGCGGCGACCATCGACAGCGTGTCGCGGATCGCGTCGAGCAGTTCGGGCCACCAGAGTTCAAACATAGCCGAGCACCTCCGCATGATTCGCGTGGCGGCGCGCACGTTCGAGCAACGCGGCGACCGCGCCGCCGCGTGCCGGCGACTGCCCTGCTTCGTCCGCGCGCGGCGAAGCCGCGATCACGAGACGCCCCTGCGCACGCCCCTGGATCCGCTCGATCCCGCCGTGCAGGAAGCGCACCGAGCCGCCGAGCGCGGCCGCGAGCGCGCCGACGTCCGGTTCGCCGCCGCTTTCGCCCGTATAGCGGACGTCCAGCACGACCTGCGCGCCGTCGGGCAGCGCGGCCTGCTCGGGCAACGGCTGCACACGCGCGGCCAGTTCAGCCGGCAGGTCGTGCACGAGCGTGCTGAGCAGCGCGCGCGTCGCGCCGTGGCGCGGATCGCCGAACACGCGCCACACCGGCCCCGTTTCGACGACCTCGCCCTGTTCGATCACCGCGACCGTATCGCATACCGCGCGGATCACTTCCATCTCGTGCGTGATCAGTACGATCGTCAGCCCAAGGCGGCGGTTGATATCGGCAAGCAGCGCGAGGATCGCTTGCGTCGTCTCGGGATCGAGCGCCGACGTCGCCTCGTCGCACAGCAGCACCTCCGGGTCGTGCACCAGCGCCCGCGCGATGCCGACGCGCTGCTTCTGGCCGCCCGACAGGCTCGCCGGATACGCGTCCCGCTTCGCGGCGAGCCCGACGAGGTCGAGCAGCGCCTCGGCCCTGCGCGTGCGCTCGGCCTTCGGCACGCCGGCGATCTTCAGCGGCAGCGCGACGTTCTCGAACACCGTCTTCGCCGACAGCAGGTTGAAATGCTGGAACACCATCCCGGTGCGACGCCGCAGTGCGACAAGCCCGTCCTCGTCGAGCGCGCCGACGTCGACGCCCTGCACGCGCACGCTGCCCGAACTCGGGCGTTCGAGGCCGTTGACGAGCCGCAGCAGCGTCGACTTGCCGGCACCGCTGCGGCCGATGATGCCGAACACCTCGCCGCGCCGCACGTCGAGCGTCACGTCGCGCAGCGCGGCGGCCTGGCCGCGCGGCGACGCGAACACCTTGCCGACGTGCGCGAGCGACACGGCGGTGCCGTCGGCGCGTGCGGCTGCTCCGTCATGCGACGCATGCGACGCATGCGCCTCCGTGCCAACGCCCGCCCCAGCCCGCACGGCGGACGTCTCGATGAAACCCAGCGTATCGAACAATTGCGTCATCGCTTAGCTCCGTCACGTTCATGCATGCGCGGGATGCGCGGGTTCCGGCGCCGGCACGGCGGCCGGCCGGTGCCGCGCGCCCGTGTGCCAGGCCGGCAGGCGCGCGCCGGCGCCGAACAGCTTCTCGCGCAGCGTCGGTGCGGGATCGTAGTCTTCCTTGTAGATGCCGCGGTTCTGCAGCTCGGGCACGACCCAGTCGACGAAATCCTCGAACGACTCGGGCATCACGGTGCGCGTCAGGTTGAAACCGTCGATGCCCGTCTCGTCGATCCACGACTGCAGTTCGTCCGCGACCTGCGACGGCGAACCGACGATCGGCGCATAGCGGCCGCCGAGCGACATCTGTTCGAGCATCCGGCGCACGGTCCACGTGCCGGTCGTGCTCTTGCGCGAGATCGCGTCGACGGCCGACTGGATCGAATCGGTCTTCACGTACGAGATCGGCTCGTCGAGGCCGTACTTCGAGAAGTCGATCCCGGTCGAGCTCGCGAAATGCGCGAGGCCGGCTTCCGGGCTCGCGTAGCGCCGGTATTCGTCGAACTTCTCGCGAGCGAGCCGTTCGGTCTCGGCGGTCACGACGCTCACGCCCGCAAAAATCCTGATCGATGCCGGATCACGCCCCTGCCGCGCGGCGGCCGCGCGAATATCGAGCGCCGCCGCGCGCGCGGCGGCCTTGCTCTGCCCGTTCACGAATACGCACTCCGCATGCCGCCCGGCGAACTCGACGCCGCGCGCGGACGAACCGGCCTGGTACAGCACCGGCGTGCGCTGCAGCGACGGTTCGCTCAGGTGGATCGCGTCGACCGAATAGAACGGCCCGTCGTGCTTCACGCGCCGCACCTTGCCCGGCTGCGCGAACACGCGCGCCTGAGCGTCGCGGATCACCGCGTCGTCGTCCCAGCTCTGTTCCCACAGCTTGTAGACGACCTCCATATAGTCGTCCGCGCGTTCGTAGCGGTCGTCGTGGCCGATCTGCTGCGCGAGGCCCATGCCGCGCGCGGCGCTGTCGAGATAGCCGGTCACGATGTTCCAGCCGACGCGCCCCTTCGTCAGGTGGTCGAGCGTCGACATGCGGCGCGCGAACAGGTAAGGCGGCTCGTAGGTCAGGTTCGCGGTCACGCCGAAGCCGAGATGTTGCGTGACCTGCGCCATCGCGGGCACGAGCAGCAGTGGATCGTTGACGGGCACTTGCACCGATTCGCGCAGCGCGGTGTCCGGGCCGCCGCCGAACACGTCGTATACGCCAACGATGTCCGCGAGAAAGATCCCGTCGAACTTGCCGCGCTCGAGCGTCTTCGCGAGATCGGCCCAGTAGTCGAGATCGGTGTAGTGCGCGGAGCGGTCGCGCGGATGCGTCCACAGCCCGTGGTTGATGTGCCCGACGCAGTTCATGTTGAACGCGTTGAGCAGGATCTTCTTGCGGTTCGCCGTCGTCATGTCGCCCCCCGTCACCACGCGATCGCGTACAGCGAGCCGAACGCGTTGTCGAGCGCACGGCGCACCGCGGGCGAGTGCTGGTAGATCGCGATGAACTTCCGGATGCGCGGATCGTTCACGCTCTCGGGCCGCACGACCCACTGGATCGCGAAGTTCTTGTTCTCGGTGCCGTCGAACAGCAGCGCGCTGTTCGGGTCGGTCGTGCCGGCGAGCTTGATGAAGCTCGGGTAGCCCTGCGCGAGGTCGACGTCGTCCAGCGAGCGCGCGAGCTGCGACGCCTCGAGCGGGATGATCTTCAGATGCTTCGGGTTGGACACGATGTCATGCGTCGTCGCGCGGTAATCGGTGCCCGGTTTCAGCGTGATGAGGCCCGCGCGCTGCAGCAGCAACAGCCCGCGCCCGCCGTTCACAGGATCGTTCGCGATCGCGACGCGCGCGCCGTCCTTCAGCTCGGCAAAGCTTTTCACCTTCTTCGAATAGAGGCCGATCTTCATGATCGTGCCCGGCGCGATCGAGACGAAGTCGTAGCCGCCCTGCTTCTTCGCGTTCTCGAGAAACGGGATGTGCTGGAAATAGTTGACGTCGATGTCCTTGTTCGCGAGCGCCGCGTTCGGCGTATTCCAGTCGGTGAACTCGACGATCCGCACGTCGAGGCCCTGCGCCTTCGCCTCCTTCGCGGCGACCTTCAGCGCGTCGATCTGCGGGCTCGTCGAGAGGCCGACCTTCAACGGCGCGGTGTCGGCGCGGGCGCCATTCAGCATCACGACGCCGAGCAGCGCGGCTGCCAGCAGGCGGGCCACACGGCCGGCAGAAAAGGGGGCGAAAAAAACGGCACGCAGCATGGGAACCACTCTCCTGTCCAAAGACGGTATCGACGGATGAGCGACGCCGCGGCGAACGCGCGGGCGTTCTCCGGACAGTCGTCGTCGCATCGGAAAAGGTCAGCCGATGATAGAGAGCGGCGGGAAGGCGGTCTACGAAGCGATTGTGCGAAGAAAATCGCGTGCGGCGATATGGCGCGCGATTCGATGCGCAATCCGACGTGCGGGCGGGTGCCCGGCCGGCCATCCGGCCGAAATCTCGGCCTGCCCGACGGGCGGATTCCGAAATCTCGGCCAGCCTGTCGCGGCAACCCTTTCCGCAGACGAAACAAATCCCATATAAATCAATGCATTAAAAATATTCCACCAGGCCGGATTCCTGGCACGGGGGTTGCGTAATAGACGGCACACGATGCCGCGACGCAACGCAGGCATTCCAACACCAGGAGACACGTCTTGCAGACCTCTATCCATACCCAATCCCGTCCTGAGGCCATTGCCGAAGCCGGTCCCGCCACGCGCGAACGCTTCTGGCCGGAAGGCTGGTGGAAGCTGATGGAAATCCGCATCGGCATCATCCCGCTGCCGGTCTACGTGATCCTGTTCGGGCTGATCGTCGGTTTCGCGGTCACGGGCAAGGTGCCCGGCGAGATCTCGATGGCGATCGCCGTGCTCGCGTTCTTCGGCTTCACCTGCGCCGAACTCGGCAAGCGCCTGCCGCTGCTGCGCAACATCGGCGCGGCCGCGATCTTCGCGACCTTCGTGCCGTCGGCGCTCACCTACTACCACGTGCTGCCGAAGCCGGTGCTGAACCTGACCGTCGAGTTCACGAAGTCGACGAACTTCCTGTACCTGTTCATCGCGTCGATCATCGTCGGCAGCATCCTGAGCATGGACCGGCGCGTGCTGATCCAGGGCTTCGTGAAGATCTTCATTCCGCTCGCCGCCGGTTCGGTCGCCGCGGCGATCGTCGGCACGGCGGTCGGCACCGCGCTCGGCCTCGGCGCGCGCCACACGCTGCTGTACATCGTCGTGCCGATCATGGCGGGCGGCGTCGGCGAAGGCGCGATTCCGCTGTCGATCGGCTATTCGGAACTGATGCACCTGCCGCAGGGCGAGATGTTCGCGATGGTGCTGCCGCCGGTGATGCTCGGCAGCCTGACCGCGATCATCCTGTCGGGCGCGCTCGACATGCTCGGCAAGCGCCTGCCGCACCTGACCGGCAACGGCCGCCTGCAGGTCGGCGAAACCGGTGACATGACGCCGGAAAACGAAGAGATCCGCGGCCACGTCGACGTCACGCACATCGCGGGCGCCGGCATCACCGCGATCACGCTGTACCTCGTCGGCCTGATGGCGCACAAGCTGTTCGGCCTGCCCGCGCCGGTCGCGATGCTGTTCCTCGCGGTGCTGGTGAAGCTCGCGCGCGCGGTGTCGCCGCCGCTGCAGGAAGGCGCGTTCGTCGTCTACAAGTTCTTCTCGACCGCCGTCACGTATCCGCTGCTGTTCGCGATCGGCGTCGCGATGACGCCGTGGGACAAGCTGACCGCCGCGTTCACGATCGTCAACGTCGTCACGATCGTGTCGACCGTCGCGACGCTGATGGGCACCGGTTTCGTGGTCGGCCGCCTGCTGAAGATGTACCCTATCGACACCGCAATCGTGAACGCCTGCCACAGCGGGCAAGGCGGCACCGGCGACGTCGCGATCCTGACCGCCGCGAACCGGATGCAGTTGATGCCGTTCGCGCAGATCGCGACGCGCATCGGCGGCGCGATCGTCGTCACGGTGACGCTGATCCTGGTCGCGCACTTCGGATGACGCGCCGCTGCGCGCACCGTCGCGCCGGCCAGGCCGGCGCGCGGCGCGCGTCGTTCGGGGCGTCGCTCCGGACGACCGGTTGCGGGCTTCGATGAGGGCGAACGTGCAGAAGAGTTTCAAGGGCATCCCGTGGTGGGGCTGGGCGTCGGCCGCCGTGCTGTATGTCGGCGTGGCGGGCGCGGCCGTCGATTTCGCGTGGGAACGCGCGATCGATGCACTCGAGGAAACCGGCGCGCACCGGCTCGACCTGTATGCGTCGAGCCTGAAGAGCGAGCTCGGCCGCTTCGAGATCCTGCCCGGCCTGGTCGCGCGGCAGGACAGCGTCCGCGCGATGCTGAAGGCCGCACCACACGACGCGCCCGACCTCGTCCATTCGGTCAACACCTATCTCGAAGCCGTGAACCGCGACGCGGGCAGCGGCGCCGTCGACGTGATCGACCTGCGCGGCGAAGTGATCGCCGCCAGCAACTGGAACGAGACGATCAGCTTCGTCGGCACCAACGTGTCGTACCGGCCGTACTTCAAGGACGCGCTCGCGCGCGGCAGCGGCCGCTTCTTCGGCATCGGCACCAACACCGGCGTGCCGGGCGTCTACTTCGCCAGCGCGGTGCGCGCCGACGGCGCGGCGATCGGCGTGGCCGCCGTGAAGATCAGCGTCGATCCGCTCGAATCGGCGTGGCGCGCGCCGGGCGTCGCCGCGATGGTCGTCGACAGCAATGGCGTCGTCGTGATCTCGACCGAACCCGCATGGAAATTCACCGCGCTGCGCCCGATCACCGCGCAGCAGCAGCGCGACATCCAGGCGTCGCGGCAATACGCGGGCCGCACGGTCGACGCGCTGCCGTACCGCCATATCGGCGACCGCAGCGCGGCCGCGTGGTTCGGCACCTTCCCCGATCCGCGCCACGCCGGCCGCACCACGCGCTATCTCGTGATGTCGCGCCCCGCGCCGCAGGCCGGCGATTCGCTGATGGTGCTGCTCGACATCGCGGGCGCGCGGCGCCAGCAGCAGACGGCCTTCGTGTTCGTCACCGGCGCGTTCCTGATCGCCGCGCTGCTGGCCGGCTACGCGATCCAGCGCCGCCGGGCGATCGTCGCGCGGCTGAACGCGCAGGACGCGCTGCGGCGCGCGAACGACCAGCTCGAGCTGACCGTCGCGCAGCGCACGGCCGCGCTGACGGCCGCGAACGAACGCATGCAGCGCGAGATCGCCGAACGCGAGCGCACCGAGCAGCGGCTGCGCGCGTCGCAGCAGGAAGTCGTGCACGCCGGCAAGCTCGCGGTGCTCGGGCAGATGGCCGCCGGCCTCACGCACGAGCTGAACCAGCCGCTCGTCGCGATCCGCACGCTGTGCGACAACGCGCGCACGTTCTTCGAGCGCGGCCAGCCGGCGCCGGCGCTCGCCAATCTCGAACGGATCGGCAAGCTCGTCGACAGCATGGCCGTGCTCACCGGCGAGCTGAAGACCTTCGCGCGCAAGCCCGACGTCGAGCGCGTCGCGGTCTCGCTGAACGAGGCCGTCGCGCATGCGCGGCTCATCTACGATGCGCGGATCCGCGACGAAGGCGTGCAGCTCGACGTGAACATCGCACCCGGCACCACGGTGTCCGCGGAATCGAGCCAGTTGCAGCAGGTGATCGTGAACCTGCTCGGCAATGCGCTCGACGCGGTGCACGGCGCGCCCGTGCGGCGCATCGTCATCGAGGCCGCCGGGCCGGACGAAACCGGCCGCGTGCGCTTCACGGTCGCCGACAGCGGCGCGGGCATCGCGCCCGAGGTGCTGCCGCACCTGTTCGAGCCGTTCGTCACGACCAAGCCGCGCGGCCAGGGCCTCGGGCTTGGCCTCGCGATCACGTCGCGCATCGTCGAGGCGTTCGGCGCGAAGATCGCCGCGACGAACCGCGACGAAGGCGGCGCGCAGTTCAGTATCGAATTCGCGGCGGCAACGCTGCAAAGGACAGAGCATGGAAGATGAGATTCGGGTGCTGGTCGTCGAGGACGATGAGAACGTCCGGATCGGCGTCGAGCAGGCGGTTGCGCTGGCCGGCTTCGCGGTCGACGCATTCGCATCAGCCGCCGACGCGCTGCATCACGTCGCGCCCGGCGCGCCGGTCGTGATCGTGTCGGACGTGCGGATGCCGGGCATCGACGGGCTGCAGCTGCTCGATCGCGTGATGGCCATCGACGCGCAGATCCCGGTCGTGCTGATCAGCGGCCACGCCGATATCTCGACGGCCGTCGGCGCGATGCAGGTCGGCGCGTACGACTTCATCGAGAAGCCGTTTTCTTCGGACGTGATCGCGGGGCGCGTCGCGCGCGCGGTCGAGAAACGCCGCCTGACGCTCGAGGTGCAAGGGCTGCGCGCCGCACTGAACAACTGGCAGGGCATCGAGGCGTTCGTGCTCGGCAAGTCGCCCGCGATGGCCGACGTGCGCAAGAAGATCCTGCGCCTCGCCGATACGTCGGTGTCGGTGCTGATCACCGGCGAGACGGGCACCGGCAAGGAACTGATCGCGCGCAGCCTGCACGACTTCGGCGGACGGCGCGACGCGCATTTCGTTGCGCTGAACTGCGGCGGCCTGCCGGAGCAGATCTTCGAGAGCGAGCTGTTCGGTCATGAAGCCGGCGCATTCACCGGCGCGATCAAGAAACGCATCGGCAAGATCGAATGGGCGGACGGCGGCACGCTGTTCCTCGACGAGATCGAGACGATGCCGATCCCGCTGCAGGTCAAGATGCTGCGCGTGCTGCAGGAGCGCGTGGTCGAGCGGCTCGGTGCGAACGAGCTGATTCCGGTCGACTGCCGCGTGGTTGCCGCGTCGAAAGCCGATCTCGCCGAGCTCGCGGCCGACGACCGTTTTCGCGCGGACTTGCTGTATCGCCTCAACGTTGCGCAAATCGAACTGCCGCCGCTGCGCGAGCGGCGCGAGGACGTGCCGCTGCTGTTCGAGCATTTCGTGCTCGCGGCCGCGCGGCGCTTCGGGCAGCCGGCGCCGGTCGTCACGGCTGCGCAGGTGTCCGAACTGATGACGCACGCCTGGCCCGGCAACGTGCGCGAGCTGCAGAACGTGGCCGACCGCTTCGTGCTCGGCCTGACCGGCGACAGCCTGCTGTCCTCCGACGAAACGCCGGCTGCGGGCGGCACGCTCGCGGAACAGCTCGCATATTTCGAGCGGATGCTGATCGAGGACATGCTGCAGCGTCACAACGGCAACGTCGCGGAGGCGAGCGAAGCGCTCGGGATGCCGAAGAAGACGCTCTATCACAAGCTGCGCAACCTGCGGATTCCCGCGCGCGGCGACGCGGCGGCCGACGGCGGCGAATGACGCGAACGAGGATACGCACCCCAGCATGGATCGCATCGACATCACCGAACGCGGCCGTATCGACGGCCACCTGATCCGCGGCGTCACCCGCGCGCGGAAAACCTTCCGCCCGAGCGACTGGCCCGAGCGCCTCGCGGGCGTCATCACGCTGTTCGTCGGCGAACGGCGGCCCGGCTATCCGTGCGCGCTGTCGCGGCTCGCGATGCCCGTCGTCGACGGCGGCGTCAAATGCCTGTTCGTGTCGGACGAATTGCGCACGGTATGCGCGGACGCATTCGACTTCGCGATGCAGTTCGCCGCCGACAACGACCTCCCCGTCGAGCTTCAGACCGCGCCGGCGCTGGCGGTGCGGTGAAACGCGGGCTGCTTTCGCGGCTCGCGTCCTCCCCTTTTTCAACGGTTGCGATGCGCGGGTGCGCAGGCCGCCGCACGCCCGTTTCAGGCCTGTCCGGCTTCGCGACTAATCGTTAGACGATTGAAAGCATCGACACCCCTCCCCCTCCGACAAGGGTTTGCGACCGATCCATCAATAAAATTGATCGTCACGATGAAAATTATGCGTTTTCCTTGCAGGTCGCCGTGATGCATAGTTGCGTCGTGTTGACGCACCTTTGAGTCTTTCAGTCATGAACATGCGAATCGAGCCGTCCGTGCTCGCGAACCCCGACCTGCAATTTGCGACGCTTTCGTCAGGCATCAGCCTGCCGTATGTCGAGCGGGGCAGCGGCGCGCCGATGGTGTTCGTGCACGGCTCGCTGTGCGACTACCGCTACTGGGATCCGCAGCTCGCCTCGCTGTCGGCCCACTACCGCTGCATCGCGCCGAGCCTGAGCCACTACTGGCCGGCCGTCGAAGCGGGCATCCAGGACGAGTTCAGCTGGCAGAACCATGTCGACGAGCTCGCCGAATTCATCGACGCGCTCGATCTCGGCCCCGTGCACCTGGTCGGCCACTCGCGCGGCGGCAGCGTCGCGTTCAACGTCGCGCGCCAGCATCCGCACCTCGTCGAGTCGCTGACGCTCGCCGATCCGGGCGGCCCGCTGCAACAGCCGGGCGTGCGCGAAGCCGCGCTGCCCGCCGCCGCGATCGCGCTGCGCACGAAGGCCGTGAACCTGATCGGGCAAGGCGACGTCGAATCGGGCCTCGAGATGTTTGTCGATTCCGTGAGCCTGCCCGGCGCGTGGAAGAAGAGCACGTCGCGCTTCCGCACGATGGCGATCGACAACGCGAGCACGCTGCCGAAGCAGTTGCAAGATCCGTTGCCCGCATATTCGCAGCACACGGCCGGCGACATCGCATGCCGCACGCTGCTGATCGATGGCCAGCGCAGCCCGAAGATGTTCCGCAACAACGTCGAAACGCTGTCGCAGTGGATCGGCAATGCGCAACGGCAGACCGTCGCCGGCGCGTCGCACGGGATGAATGCGGCAAGCCCCGCCGTGTTCAACCGCTTCGTGCACGAGTTCGTCGCCGCGTAAGTGCTCTCGGGCGGCTTCTGCGCCGCCCGTTCTCCTCGCTGTTCAACGACGATGCGAACTCGCGCCGCATCGCCGCTTCTTCAACCGCTGTCCCGTCAATCTGCCTGCGCAATTCAGCCAGCGCGGCTCACCATGCAGCCGGCTCCGCCTTGCGCGTCACAGCATCCGGCAACCCGAACACGCTGTCGAACGCCCAGTTGTACACGTACGTGAAGATCGGGAAGAACACGATCAGCACCGCGTCGTACAGGAATGCCTGCAGCAGCGACACGTCGAGCCACCACGCGATCAGCGGAATCAGGAACGTCACGAGCGCGACCTGGAACCCGATCGCATGCAGCACGCGGCGCCCGACCGTGCGTGTCGTCGCAGCACGCCGCCGCTCCCACGCCTCGAACGCGAGGTTGTACAGGAAATTGACGGTGACGCCCGTCGTCGAGATCATCACGCCCAGCAGGCCGCTAGCCTCCGCGCTCGCGCCGCTCAGCATGCCGAGCCCCGTCGACGCCATCAGGATGCCGAGCACCTCGAACATCACGACGTGGACTATGCGTCTTTTCCACCCGTGCATGAACCGCTCCCGTCGAATCGAACAAGGTGGCGAGACTAGCAGCGGGTACCCTGTCCGCAAAAGTCAGGTCCTTTCAATTTTTCTGACAGGAGGCCACGCATGCTGACCAGCGATCACATCGACATGCTGCTGACCGTCATCGACAAAGGCTCGTTTTCCGCGGCGCGCGCGCTCGGCCGCACGCCGTCGGCGGTCAGCATGGCGATCGCGAACCTCGAGGCCGAACTGGGCCTCGTGCTGTTCGACCGCGGCACGCGCGAACCGACGCCCACCGCCGCGATGGCCGCGCTGCTGCCTGACGCGCGCTCGATCGCCGAACGGCTGCAAGCGCTGCGTGCGCATGCGCAGCATTTGTCGGAGGGAGTCGAGGACACGCTGCGGCTCGGGCTCGCGGCCGAAATCGACGGCGCGCCGATTGCGCGTGCGCTGACGGCCGTCGCGGCGAAATATCCGGCGCTCGCGGTCAGCCTCGTCCGGCGCCTCAGGATGCGATCGTCGACGCGCTGCATCGCGGCGCCGTCGATCTTTGCGTCGCGTACGGCGGGCTCGATCTTCATCCGCAGGAACAGATTCACGCGCTGTGGACCGAGGCGTTGATCGCGGTCGCCGCGCCCGGCCATCCGGCGATTGCGGAAGCCGCGCATCCGGAGGCGATCGAGCGATTGTCGGGGTTTCGGCAGATCGTGATCGCCGAGCCGGAGCGGCCGTTGACCGACGTGCGGCCGCTGATCGGCAACCGCACGTGGAAAGTGACCGACATGGCGACCGCGATCGCGCTCGTGAAGGCCGGTCATGGCTGGGCCAATTTGCCGGAATCGGTCATCGGCCGGTATGTGGCCGACGACGAACTCGCACCGCTCGTGTTCGCAAACATCCGCAATGGATTGCCGCTACCCGTGTACTTGCGACGGCCGAAGCATACGGGGCTCGGCAAGGCGGCGAGCGGGCGCACGCGCTGCGCGCCGAACGCAACGCCGGATCGCCGGATCGCACACGCACGCACGAGGCGTTGCCGGATTAACCCGTCCTGACGATTATCAACAATCTAGCCGGCTGCGATCCCAAGCGGCCGCCGGTCGATTGACAAACGGCATGCGACAAGAATGCTCATTCGATAATAAATATGCTAACAGGCATATATTTGTCGTTTTTTCCAGCACCCTGTCTTCCGTACGCGTATTGAAAGATGCTGTCGATTCGCCTTATTTCAAAGTACTTTCAATGCCATCACGCCGTATTACCTGAAATCTCGAACGACAACTGATATCCCGGCTCACTAACGTGAACGATTCTCGTGCTGAACCGCGCCGCGCTCCATCGCGTGCATCGACCAAGCCCGGACGCGCCGCAGCCATGCAACCAACATGTCATCTGGCAATGCTTGAATCGAAAGCAAGGTTCCGACACAATTATCGATCCGAGGCCCAGTGCAGCCTGAATGACATAAAAAAGACGCAGCTGCCATTAATATTTAACCAACATGAAGTCATTGCATGAGTTCGAGATAATTTTCGCGTGCGACAGTAGCGAATCCCTGACAAAAGCGCTCAATACGATCGCGAGACAGTATGGTTTTACGTCGACTTTATTAGGGTTGAAATCGACCAAGGCCGCCAACTATGAAAATGCCGCAATCTGGACCACCTACCCTGCGGCGTGGCGCAAGCTTTATCTGCAGGACAAGCTTCATCTCGTCGACCCCACGGTCAACCATGCGTTGCACCATCTGAAGCCTCTGCTTTGGAATCAGGAGGATTTCCGCACGCACTGCGAGTGCGTGCTGTACGAGCAAGCGGCGGGCTATGGCCTGAAGGCCGGCATTACGTTACCGATTCACGGCTCGAAAGGGGAGTTCGGTTTGCTGAGTTTTGCGTCCGACTGCAGGCTTACCCGCGCCGACATGCTGGCCAGTGTTTCCGCGTTGACGCTGACGCGCGATCTGGCATTCGAATGCGGGCTGGAACTCCTCCCGTCCGATACGCGCAAATCGTGCAAATCTCCGTTAACGCCGAGGGAATCGGAATGTCTCAAGTGGCTTACAAATGGCAAGACGTCGTGGGAGATTTCGAAAATCCTGATCTGCTCCGAGGCGACCGTCAACTTTCACGTGTCCAACATCCTCAAGAAACTCGGCGTACTCAATCGTCAGCAAGCGATCGCCAAAAGCCTGATCGAGGGATGGGTCGTCGTATGACACCCGGACCCTATCAAATGTTCTAGTATTCGCCACGACGGCCCTCCCTAAGAATAAGCCACCTTCGTTGAACGGGAGATGGCATGAAACCGCTGATCAAAATCGGGCGTCGCAACGTATTTCACCAGGACGAGATTCAGGAAATGTTCCGGCTGCGCGCCCGCGTGTTCAGGGAGCGCCTGAACTGGGACGTCAACGTGTTCGACGGCATGGAGGTGGACAGCTACGATGCGCTGGACCCGCGGTATCTGACTGTGCGCGCCAGCGATGGTCAGCTGTGCGGCTGCTGGCGCATCCTCGGCACGCAAGGTCCGTACATGCTGAAGAATTCATTCACGCATCTACTGGAAGGCCAGCCCGCGCCCAATGCGCCTGACATCTGGGAGTTGAGCCGCTTCGCGCTTGCCAGCGACACGGTCACGCGCCAATTCGGTTTTTCGAATCCGACCGTCATGTCGATCGCGAGCGTGCTGTCATACGCGCACCGGTCGGGCATCACGCGCTACGTGACGGTGACCACTCCCGCGATCGAGCGGATGCTCCGTCATCTCGGCGTCGCGTCGCGTCGCTTCAGCCCGCGCAACAAAGTGGACACCGCGACGCCGATCGCGCTGTGGATCGACGTCGCGGATTCCCTGTCGCACCTGCACCGGATCCCGGGACTCGCGGCCGCACTGCCGGAGCACGAGCAGCCGGTGGCCGAAGCCGCCTGACCCGGCGCTTTGCCGGGCCCGACGGGGTTCAGGCAGGGCGTTCGCTCCGCACGCGCGCCGCGAACGCCTCGAGCGTCATCGTGCCGAGATCCTCGCCGGAATGGGCGCGAACCGATACCACGCCCGCTTCGCGCTCGCGCTCGCCGGCCACCAGTAGGTACGGCACCTTCTGCAGCACGTGTTCCCGCACCTTGTAGCCGATCTTTTCGTTACGCACGTCGACATCCACTCGCACGCCGTGCGCGATCAGCGCACGCCGCACGTCGTGCACGTACTCGCGCTGCGCATCGGTCACGTTCAGCACCATCGCCTGGATCGGCGCGAGCCACACCGGCAGGTGCCCCGCATGGTGCTCGATCAGGATGCCGATGAAACGCTCCATCGAGCCGACGATCGCCCGGTGCAACATCACCGGCGTCCTGCGCTCGGAGCGGTCGTCAATGTATTCCGCGCCGAGCTTTTCGGGCATCAGGTAGTCGGCCTGGATCGTGCCGACCTGCCACTCGCGGCCAATTGCGTCCTTCAGGTGGTACTCAACCTTCGGGCTGTAGAACGCGCCCTCGCCCGGCAGTTCCTCCCACTCGACGCCACACTTGCGCAGCGCGTCGCGCAACGTGTTTTCCGCGCGGTCCCAGACCTCGTCCGAACCGAGACGCAGCTCCGGCCGCAGCGCGATCTTCACCGCGATGCTGTCGTCGCCGAAACCGAAATCCCGATAGACCTTCATCGCCTGCCGATGGAACGCGGCAACCTCGTCCTCGATCTGCGCTTCCGTGCAGAAGATGTGGCCGTCGTCTTGCGTGAACGCGCGCACGCGCATGATGCCGTGCAGCGCGCCCGACGCCTCGTTGCGATGGCAGCCGCCGAACTCGCCATAGCGCAGCGGCAGATCGCGATAGCTGCGCAGCCCGTGCTTGAAGATCTGGATGTGGCCGGGGCAATTCATCGGCTTGAGCGCGTACTCGCGCTTCTCCGATTCGGTGAAGAACATGTTCTCCTTGTAATTGTCCCAGTGCCCTGAACGCTTCCACAGCGACACGTCGACGACCTGCGGCGCCTTGACTTCCTGGTAGCCGCATTCGACGTAGACGCGCCGCATGTACTGCTCGACAACCTGCCACACGCTCCATCCCTTCGGATGCCAGAACACCATGCCGGGTGCTTCTTCCTGAATGTGGAACAGATCGAGTTGCTTGCCGATCTTGCGGTGATCGCGCCGCTCGGCTTCCGCGAGCTGATGCAGGTATGCCTGGAGGTCGGCGTCGTTCAGCCATGCGGTGCCGTAGACGCGGCAGAGCATCTCGTTGTTCGAGTCGCCGCGCCAGTAGGCGCCCGCCGTCTTCATCAACTTGAACGCGCGCAGCGCGCGCGTGTTCGGCACGTGCGGCCCGCGGCACAGATCCGAGAATTCCCCCTGCGTGTAGATCCTCAGTTGCTCGTGTTCGGGAATACTCGCGACGATCTCGGCCTTGTACGTCTGCCCGCGATCGGAGAAGAACCGGATCGCGTCGTCGCGCGACAGAACCGCCCGCGAAACCGGCACCGCCTCGGCAACGATCGCGCGCATTTCCGCTTCGATGCGCGGCAGATCGTCTTCCGACAACGGCGGCGAAATCGAAATGTCGTAGTAGAAGCCGTTCTCGCTCACCGGGCCGATCGAGAACTGCGCGGCCGGATACAGGCGCTGCACGGCCTGTGCCAGCAGGTGCGCGCACGAATGCCGGATGATCGACAACGCATCCGGATGCTTTTCCGTCACGATCTCCGCTGTCGCATCGATATCGATCAGGTAATCCAGGTCAACGAGCTTGCCGTCGATTTTACCCGCGAGCGCCGCCTTGGCGAGGCCGGGGCCGATATCCGCCGCCAGCGCGGCGACCGTCACGGGATGGTCGTAAGCGCGCCGACTACCGTCCGGAAGAGCAATTGAAATCATGGAATTGAATAATCGTGAATATTGAGATTACACGCGCCACATCGATGCGATGTTCTCGGGCGAGCGGATGAAACTATCACATATCCGTGCCATTTCCGAACTTTATATCGAATCGAACGCGGCATTCGCGAGGAACGGACGCATCTTGTTTCCCGTTTCCAGCCATTCCCGATACGGATCACTGCCCTTGACGATTCCGCTGCCCGCATACACGCGCACTTCGCGGCCCGTCACGCGGGCGCTTCGGATCGCGAGCGCAAAATCGGCGTCGCCGGCGGCGGGCCGGAACAGGCCGAGCCCGCCCGCGAAGAAGCCGCGTTCGATGTGTTCGAAGCGACGCAGCCGCTCGCCGCACAGCTCGACCGGCTTTCCCCAGATCGTGGCCGGCGGATAGATGACCGCCAGCACGCCGAACACGTCGGTATCCGCGCGCAGGCGTGCGGTCATCCTGCTGCGCAGGTGCTGGACATAGCCGAGGTCCAGCACGTCGCGCGCATGGTCCACCGTCAGCGTGCCGGGCACGCACACGCGACCGAGCGCGTCCTCGAACATGCGTGCGGCCGTCTCGTGCTCCTCGATCTCCTTCGCATCGCTCAGCAGCTCGTCGCGGTAACGGCTATGCCGGTCGGTGGCGCCGCTGCCCTTGCGTGTGCCGGCCAGCGGCTCCACGCAGACTTCGCCGCCGGACACGCGCACGAGCGTTTCCGGCGAGATGCCGATCCACGCGTCGCCGTCGTCCCAGCGAAACAGATATTCGTAGCGGTTGGACTGCTGCCGCGCGACGGATTCGAGCAGTGCCAGCGGACAGACGTCGCCGTCGATCGCCAGCCGCACCTCCCGACCGATCACCACCTTGTCGCGCGCGTCGCCGGACAGCTCGCCGAGCATCGCAACCAGACTGTCGACATAAGCCGGCGCATCGGGCACGTTCGTCCGCTCGAGCACGCGCCACGCCGGCGCCGGCGCATCGGCGTCGTCCATCGACAGCGCACCGGCAAGCGCCGCGGTCGCAGCGGCCTTCGCGCCGGTATCGGCGGCCGTCGCGACGACGCAGCCGCCCGCGTCGCTCAATTCGATCGCGATGCGCGGCACCGTGAACCGCGCGGGCTGCGCCAACGCGTCGGGATGCGTCGCGCACTGCCAGCCGCCGAGAAGTGTCGCCTCGGTCAGATGGCGGCCGGTCCGGCGAACCAGCATTGACAGGTTGTCGAACACCTGCTGATGAAATTCGCGACGCCGGTCGACGGTGTAGCGCAACGACGACAGCACGCGCCCGCCTTCCCGCAGCGCAAGATGCATCACGTCGCCGTCGCGCCGCGCGTCGATCTCGAGCGCGCTACCGATCGCGACGATCGTCTCGGGACCGCGCGCGGTTTCGCGGCTGAACACGCACAGGAACTCGCGGGCATCGTTCGCGCGCAACGCCGCGAGACGGCGCGCGAGCCGAATGGCGAAGGGCTTCAGTGCGCGACCGTCGACGGCGGCCGGAAGCGGGAAGCGGTCGAATGCCGCATGGTCGAAGTCGGTCGCGAATTCACATTCAACATTCATATCGTCCTCTCGTGCCGTGAATGAAGTGACTGCACGAGCGCAGCGCCACCTCGAAGCCGCCCGCCGCTACGACACCGCTCAGCGAGTGGCCGCAGCGGCGGTGCAACGCCTGTGTCCACTCGACGTCGCCCGCGCCGTCGCATGCGTCGTAGAGCCAGACGGTGCGCAGCGGTACGGCGCGCAGTGCGTCGAACGTGTCGCATAGATCGTTCTCGCCGTCGCCGCGTGCCGCGATACAGACCAGCACGTCATGCCCTGCGGCCGCCAGACGCCTGGCGTGCTCGACGATCGCACGGGGTCGTGCGCCCCGCGGGATGCGCAACGCCGGCACATCGCCCGCCCCGCCCCCTGCCTCGCCGCGCAGCACGGGCATGCCCGCCATGAACGTCAGATAGCGCTGCAGCGTATCGGCGTCGCGTCGTTGCAGCCGCGCATCGCCGCCGTCGAGCGCCAATGCGACGGCGCGCCCCGTCTCCAGCGCCCGTGCGGCGGGCGGCCACGTGCCGTCCGCGGCGCTCGCGCCCGTCGTCCATCGCAATGACACCACCTCACCCGCTTCATTCGTCATGATTGTCCTCGTCACTCTTGTCACCAGCCCGTTTCAGAACGTCGCTCCGCCATCCACCACCAGCTCGCGCATCGTGATGTGGCCGGCGTCGTCGGACAGCAGGAATGCCACGCTCTGCGCGATGTCGCGCGGCACCGCGATCTTGCCGAGCGGGATGCCCGCGCGAAACACGGACGGATCGCCCGCGATCGAGCGCGCGTCGCGCTCCGGCCCCGTCCCGGCCACTTCGGCCAGCATCGGCGTATCGGTGGAGCCCGGCGACACGACGTTGCACCGAATGCCGTATTGGGCCAGCTCGAGGCCGGCGCAGCGGGTCAGCATGGTTGCGGCGGCCTTCGACGCACAGTAGGCCGTCAGGCCGGAACGGGGCGTCGCTCCGGCGTTCGACGCGACGGTCACGATCGCACCGCGCCGCCGCGCGGCCATGCGCGCGGCGACCGCCTGGGTGACGACGAGCGTGCCGTATGCGTTGACGTCGAGCATGTGCCGCCACGACTGCGCGTCCGTCGACAGGAACACGCCCGTCGTCAGCACGCCGGCCGCGTTGACGAGCCCGTCGACCGGCCGTTCGTCGTCGAGCGCCGCGACCAGCGCGCCGATCGCCGGTGCATCGCGAATGTCCGCCACGTGCGCACGAATGCGGCCGGCCGTGTCCGGATCGAGGTCGCCGCACCACGCGTGCAATGCCTGCACCGCGACATCCAGCACCTGCACGTGCGCGCCCTCGGCAGCGAGCAGCCGCGCGACCGCTTCGCCGATGCCGCGTGCGCCGCCCGTCACGATGACGTTCCGGCCGGCGAAACGTCGACCCGCCGGCCCGCTCACGCGCGCCCCCGCTCGCGGGCCTCGATCAGCGCCCACCAGTCACCCAGCGTGCGGCGTTCGGCCAGTTCGCCGAATCCGAGTTCGACGCCGAGCTTGCGCCAGCCGTCGATCAGCACCAGCAGCCGCAGCGAATCGAGCCCCGCCTCGAACGGCGCGAGGCCGTCGGACATGGCCGAGACGTCGACGCGAGCGGCGCTGGCCACGTCCGCGAGGAAGCGTTCCCGGGTCAGCCCGGCAGTCGTCGGGGTCGGGGTCGCCGTCATTGCATCGCCTCCATCGTCACGGGGCGCGTCTCGGCGAATTCGGCGCACAGCGCATCCGTCGTCAGCACGCGGCCGGCCAGGCTCGCCACGTAGTCGATCGCGAGTTGATGATGTTCGCGGGAGAAATCGCCGAGCGCATCCGCCACGAAGAATGGCTGAATGTCGGCCATGAACGTCTCCGTCGCGGTCACGAGGCAGCCGATGTGCGCATAAACCCCGCACACGACGAGCTGACGCGCGCCCGCCGCGCGCAGGCGGTCCAGGAAGTCGCTGTTCGCGTAGGCGCTGTAGCGGTGCTTGGTCATGACGACGTCGTGCGGACGCGGCGCGAGTGCGTCGACGATCGCCGCATCCTCGGCGCGCGACGACAGGCCCGGCCCCCAGACGTCGCAGAGCAGCCCGCGATCGTCTGGATGCTGGTCGCCGGGCTGCGCCGTGTAATACACCGGAATGCCGAGCGCATCGCACTGCGCGCGCAGTCTCGCGATGCGGCCGATCAACTGACCGACGAACTCGGTCGATTCGTAGCCGCGCAAGAAATAGCGCTGCATGTCGTGAATCAGCAGCGCCGAGCGGCGCGCGTCGGCGCGCCAGTTCGTACCGGGCCGCTGCATTGCCGGCCGAACCGGTGGGTCGTAGTGCTTGATGTTCGGTAATGCCATGAGGAATCCTCTTTCGTTCGTAACGACCGCCTCTCGGCGGCCCGTGTCGCGCGCGCCGCGCCGCTCACGCCGCGCCGAGCGCGTCCTCGCGTCCGGGCGCGTCCTAGCGTCCGGGCGCGAAGCGCGCGCGCAGCACTTTCTTGTCGGTCTTGCCGAGCGTCGTCCTGGGTAGCGCCGGGACGATCAGCACGACGTCGGGTACCTTGAACTGCGCGACGCCGCGGGCGCGCACGAACGCCCGGAGCCGGCCGGCAAACGCACTTTCGTCCTTCATGTGGTCCGCGACGACGACGAACGCGCACGACGCTTCGCCGAGATAGCGATCCGGCAACCCGACCACCGCGGCCTCGAAGACCCCCGGGAACGCCAGCAGATGCGCCTCGATCTCCTCGGCCGCGATCTTCTCGCCTCCCCGGTTGACCTGATCCTTCAGCCGCCCTTCGACGACCAGGTAGCCGTCGGCGCGACGGCGGACCCGGTCGCCCGTACGGTAATAGCCGTCCGGCGTGAACGCCTGCGCCGCCTGCGGCGACGCATTGAAATAGCCGGGAATCGTGTAGGGCCCGCGCACCAGCAGATGGCCGGTTTCGCCGTCCGGCACGGGGCGGTCGTCGTCGTCGACCATCAGGATTTCATCCGCCGGGGACATCGGCAGGCCCTGCGTATGCAGCACACGATCGGGCGGATCGCCGCGACGCGTATACGCGACCATGCCCTCCGTCATGCCGAACACCTGCTGCAGTTCGCAGCCGAAATGCCCGACGACGCGCGCCGCGACGTCCGAGCTCAGCGCGGCCCCGCCGATCTGCACGAAATCGAGCGACGCGAATGCGTGCGGCGGCGTGGTTTCGAGCCACGCCTGGGCGAGGCCCGGCACGAGCGACGTGAACGCGGACCGGCCGGCGTCGAGAAACGCCAGCGCGTTGAGCGCGGTGTGCCCGCTCGGCTCGCGCAGCATCACGATGCATCCACCCGCATGGATCACGCCGAGCACGCCCGGCGAACTCAGCGTGAAATTGTGCGCGGCCGGCAGCACGCACAGATAGGCGCTGCGCGCAGAGAGCCCGCACACGTGGGCGCTGCGCCGCACGCTGTACAGATAGTCCTCGTGCGTGCGGACGATGAACTTCGGCATGCCGGTGCTGCCGCCCGACAGCATCACGAGCGCGGCGGCGCTCGCAGCCGGTTCCGGGCGCCGCGTCTGCACGCCGTACAGCGACGCGTGCGAGCGATAGCCAGCCGCGTCGCCGACCACGAACACGTGGCGCACCGTGTCGACGGCATCGAGCAACTCGGCGGCGATCAGGCGGTAATCGGTGGCAAAGACGCGATCCTGCACCCAGTACCCGACCGCCCCGGTGCCGGCCGCGACGTGCTTGAGCTCCGCGATGCGGTCGGACGGCAATGCCATCACCGGCACCGCGCCGATGCGCGCCAGCCCGAACAGCGCCTCGACGAACTCGATCGAATTGGGCAACTGGACGACGACGCGGTCGCCGGCACGCAGGCCGGCCGCCGTCAGGCCGTTCGCGACCCGGTCGACCATCGTGTCGAGCTCGCAGTAGGTCACCTTCCGGCAGCCGTCGACGATCGCCAGCGCGTCGGGTTGCGTGGCCGCCGCGCGCCGCAGCATCGCGCCGAGCGTCTCGTCGGTCCAGAATCCGGCGCGACGATAGCGCTCCGCCTCCGGATAGCGGGGAAAACTGTCAAAGATTGTCATACGCAGTGTTCCGCGGTTTCGCGGGCGGCGGCGACGGCCGGCACGCCCGGGGATGGATCGGGAAGCGCGCCGAGGCACGCGTCCCGCGACTCGGGGCCGGCGACGATGCGCCAGCCGCCCGGCAGCGGGACGAACGCCGGCCACAGCGAATGCGCGCCGAGGTCGTTCGCGAGCAGGTAGTGCGCTTCGTCTTCGTCGTCGAAAGGATTCAGGAACGCCCGCAGCGCCTGCCGCTCGCGCTCGGGCGAACTGGAAGCCGGCAGCCAGCGTGCCGTGAGCAGGCCAGCGAGCGCGTCGGCGTGCTCGGTGACGAAGTAATGGCCGCCGTCCGGAATCACGTCCAGCTCGACCGCGTCCGAATACCGCCGCCAGTCGAGATAGCGACGTGCGTAATCCGGCGTCAGCGGATCCTGGCCGCCGATCACGACGTGCAGCGGCACGTCCAGCCGCGCGGGCTCGCGCGTCTCCGAGGCGAAGAACGTCGCGGCCTGCATCGCGTCGTGCTTGGTCATCCGCGCGATCGCCGCGAGCGTGCCCGCGTCGAGCACGTCCTTGAACCCGCCGATCTGCCGCAGGAAATCGACGATGTTTTCGCCGCTGCGCGCGCCCACCTCGTCCAGCACGGCGTCCGCGTCCTCGTCGAGCAACATGCCGCCGATCGCGAGACCGATCACGTTCGCCCCCGCGCCGGCAAGCCGCCGCACGAGCGCGACCGCCAGCGCATTGCCCGCGCAGTGGCCGTAGACGACGATCGGTGCGGTCGCTTCCGCCAGCAGCCTGTCGACCGCACGGTCGATCGTCGTGTCGAGATCGACGAAGGCCTCGTCGGGCGCCGCCGGATCGTGCCCCGGAAGTTGCAGCGCGGAACAGGCGAAGCCGTCCGGCAGCGCACGCGCAAGCTCGCGATACGACAGCGCGCTGCCGCCCGCGAACGGCACGCACACCATATGTACGCGTGCCTGGGCCGGCCACTTGAAATGATGCAGCGTGCGATCGGCCGCCTCGCCTGCCCCGTCGGTGCGCGCGTCCCGCAGATAATCGGCGCACGCGCGCACCGTGGGCGCGTCGAACAGCGCCATCACCGGCATGTCGAGCGCGCGCGCCACCCGGATCGCCTTGATCGAGTCGCCGCCGACGTCGAAGAAGTTGTCATCGATGCCGATCGCGACGCCGCCGCACTGCTCGCGCCAGAGTTCGACGATGCGCTCGTCGAGCGCATCGCGCGGCGGCTCGACGACACGCTCCGTCGCCGTCGAGATATCGGGCAGCGCCTTGCGGTCGACCTTGCCGTTGCGGGTCATCGGCAACGCGTCGAGCGTGCCGAACGCGGCCGGCACCATGTAGGCGGGCACCCGTTCGCGCAGGTGTGCGCGCAGCGCCTCGACGTCGATGCGCTCGCCGCGGCGCGCGACGACGTGCGCGACCAGCTGCGCGTCGCCCACCGCGTCGCGCCGGACGGACACGACCGCATCCGATACCGGCGCGTACTCGCGCAGCCGCGCCTCGACCTCGCCCAGTTCGATCCGGTAGCCGCGCACCTTCACCTGCTGGTCGGCTCGACCGACGTATTCGAGCACGCCGTCCGGATGCAGCCGGGCCACGTCTCCGCTGCGATACATGCGCGTCCCGGCCGGACCGTACGGATTCGCGACGAAGCGCACCGCATCGAGATCGGGACGGTTCAGGTAACCCCGCGCCAGCCCAGCGCCCGTCACGTACATCTCCCCGTACGCGCCCGCCGGCACCGGCCGCAGCGCGTCGTCGAGCACGACGATGCCGAGATCGGCGTAGACCTCGCCGATCAGGCTGCCGCGCCCCGTATCGACATCGCGCTCGTCGATGAAGCGGTACGTCGCATTGATCGTCGTCTCGGTGATGCCGTACATGTTGAGCAGCCGCGTGCCGCTGTCGCGATGCCAATCGAACCACGGCTTGAGCCGGCTGGGATCCAGCGCCTCGCCGCCGAAGCACTGATAGCGGAGCCTGAGCGCCTGACGCAATGCCGGATGGTCGGCCTGCGCCTCCATGAAGCGATAGAACGCGGACGGAATCTGCCCGAACACGGTGACGCCCTCGCGCACCACGAGTTCGAGCAGCGCATCCGGTGCGCGGGTCGTTTCGGGCGGCACGACGACCAGCCGGCCGCCATGCAGCAGCGCGCCCCACATTTCCCACACCGATGCATCGAACACGTACGCGTGGCACATCGTCCACACGTCGTCGTCCCGGTAGTGGAACCACGCATCGGTCGCCTCGAAGAGCCGCACCACGTTGCGGTGCGTGATCTTCACGCCTTTCGGCTTGCCGGTCGAGCCCGAGGTAAAGATGATGTACGCGAGATCGTCCGCGCGCGGCCCCTCGCCGTCACGTGACGGCGGCGCGGCGGACGCAGCGGCGACGGCCGCGCGCGTGTCGGGCGCATCGAGCACGACGAGCCGTCGCCCCGGCGCATCGATCCGCGTCGCGAGTTCGAGCGTCGTCACGACCAGCGCCGCGTCGGAATCGTCGATGATCGCGCGAATCCGCTCCGCGGGCGCGTCAGGATCGATCGGCACATACGCGGCGCCGAACTTCAGGGTCGCCAGGATTGCGACGATCGCATCCAGCGTGCGCGGCAGCAGCAACGCGACGCGCGGATTGCCGCGCGCCGGCGTGCCGGCCGCGAAATGCCGGGCGAGCCGGTTCGCTCGCGCGTCGAGTTCCGCGTAGTCCCACGTCGTATCGTCGAGTGTCACCGCGCTTGCGTGAGGACGCTCGGCAACGCGCCGCTCGAACACGTCGACCAGCGTCGCGCCGAGGCTCCGCTCGACGGGTTCGGGCAGATGCACGTCAACGCCCTCACTCGGCAGGTACGCGTCGAGCCGGCCGACCGGGCAACTCGGGTCGACCACGAACGCGGCGGCAAACGCGACGAAGCGCTCGATCCAGCGCGCCAGCTCGTGCGGCCGATACAGCGCCGGGTTGGCCATCCCGACGATCGTCAGTGCGCCGGCCGTATCGCCGCGCTGGATCATCAGCGACACGTCGTCGGCCGGCCCCGCGCTCACCACACGGGCGATGCCGGACACGCCGCCGAACGCGATCGGATCGGTATACACGTCGACGTTGATCTGCGGCCCGGTCAATCGTCGCCCCTCGCCGATCAGATGGCAGTCGCGGCGGATGTCCTCGGCCCGATAGCGCTGATGGCGCCGCATGCCGGCGAGCCCGGCATCCACCGCCTCGACCAGCGCAGCGGCACGCGCACCCGGCCGCACGTCGAGCGACAGCGGCAGGACGTTCGCCGTCGTGCACGGCACCGACGCGGCGGCGCCGCCCAGCCGGTTCATCATCGGCACGCCGATCGTGACATCGCGGCGGCTGGTCGCCCGGCCGACGAATGCGCCGAACGCCGCGACCACCACATTGATCCAGTGCGTGCCGCATTCACTCGCGAAGCCGTGCAGCCGCTCCACGAGCGCCGCCGGCACGGACGCCGTGTGGCACACGGCGATCTCCGACGGTAACGACGTGCCGGTGCAGAGCGTCGGCACGTCGTCCAGTCCCGTGCAATACGCGCGCCAGTAGGCGCGGTCCGTTTCGCAGTCGGTGGATGCGCGATACGTGCGGTCCGCGTCGATGACTTCGGCGAATGCGCCAAACGCGGCCGCGGCGGGTTCGCGCCCGGCAGCGAGCGCGCCGTAGACATGCGCGACGCGGCGCAGGACCATCGCCAGCCCGAAACCGTCGAGCGCGATGTGATGGCTGCGGAGATAGACGTAGTCGCGCGTGCCGGTCCTGAGCAGCGCGGCATGGACGAGGCATCCCGACGACAGGTCGATCCGGCGCCGCACGTCGGCCGCCATCCACGCGTGCGCCGCACCGGCCGAATCGGGTTCCGCACGGAAATCGCGCATCTCGAATGCCGTTTCCGCGCGCGCGACGAACGCCTGACCGACGGCGCCTTCGCCGTCCGACCCGGTTTCGACGAACCGCATCCGCAGGCAGTCGGTCTCGTTCGCGGTGATGTCGAATGCTCGGCGCAGCAAGTCGGCGTCGAGCGCGGCATCGACACCCACATGCGCGGCGACGTTGTATGCCGCACTCGCCGGGTCGAGCTGATGGCCGATCCAGATCGCGTTCTGGGCCGCGGTCAATGGCAGGACGTCTGCCGGATTCAGTGGTTGCATGGCTGCGTCACGCCTCCGTGTTGGGTCCGCCGGCGCGATGCGCGCGCGGTGGCGACAAGTGATAATGCGCACCGACGGCGCCGAAGAACCGCTCGCACAACGTCGAACGGGCGTCCGGTGCGAAGCGCGCATCGATCAGGACCGGTTCGTCGAGCGTGTCCGCCCATGCGAGCAGGCGTTCGAGGTCGGCGACCGTGTCGGCGCGGCTGCCTTGCACGCCGAGGTACGCGGCCATGTGCATGAAGTCGGTCGCCGGCAGTGTGGTGAGCGGCGCATCGTCGGGATGCGACGACAACGAGGTCCAGCGCCGGTTGTTCAGCACGATGACGATCGGGCTCGCGCCGAAGCGGCGTGCGTGCATCAGTTCGAGGCCCGTCATCTGGAATGCGCCATCGCCGACGAGCACGACCGGCCGACCGGCGCCCCCGAGCTGCCACCCGATCGCGCCCGGCACGCCGATGCCCATGCTCATGTACAGCGAAGAGGTCAGCACGTCGCGCGGCTCCATGCCCAGCGACATGAAGAATGCGTCGCCGCAATCGGCGACCAGCACCCGGGACGGGTCGCGCTCGAAATACCCGCGCATCGCGGCAACGAACGCGTCGGGCGTCATCGGCGCGGCCCTGTCGTATGCCAGCGCCGGGTCGGCTTGCCGCGCGGACGCAGGGGCAAGCCGCGGCGCGGGGACAGGCGCGGCCCCGTCGACGACGATGGATTCGACGAGCGCATCGACGAATGCCGCCGTACCGACCACAAACCGTTCTCCGGCCACGCTCACGCGTCCGTCGTGCGCATGGATCAGCGCGTCGGCCGGCACGCGACCGGCCACGCCCATGTTGACGTCGGAGTTCGGTTCACCGATCACCCACAGGCAATCCGACGTTTCGACGCATTCCCGCGTCCCGGACGACGGCGACGCGGGGCCGGCATAGACGCCGCGATAACCCGGTACCGTCGGGTCGAGAACCTGGCGCGACATCGGGCTCGCGACCCAATCGAGCGCGAGCCGCTCCACGAGCGCTCGCGCCTCGCCGACGAGCCCGAAGCGCTTGATCTCGAGCCCCGGCACGAACACCGGCGCGCGCGCGGCGCGTGACAGCGCCAATGCCGCCCGCGCCGCGGCGCGGGCCGCGACACGCTCGTCCGGCGTGCCGCCCGCCGTGCGCACGGCTTCGCGATGCGCCGGGCGGTACGGAACCTCCACGCTGTACAGATCGCGCGGCACCTCCACGTACACCGGACGGCTGGCATCGCGCGCCACCGCCACCGCGCGCGCCACCTGAACGGCTGCGTCGCGCGGATCCGTCACGATCTCCTGATGCACCGTCAGTTCGCGCATGACGCGCGACTGCGTGCCGTGATCGACGATCGTGTGATGCGGAAACACGTGGTCGCCACGCTCGCGCGCGCCCGGCGCACCGCTGATCACGACGACCGGCACGCGTTCGACGTATGCCTGCGCAATCCCGTTCGCCGCATTCATCAGGCCGACGCCGTAGGTGAAGCACGCCGCAGCGGGCCGCCCGGCAGCCAGTGCGTTGCCGATCGCCGCCAGCATGATGCCGTATTCGTGCGACAGGGTCCGCAGCGACAACCCCGATACCGCGAGCCATTCGCGGCTCAGTTGCATCGTGAAGTCGCCGGGAATGCAGAACATTTCGCGAATGCCGGCGTCGACGAGTTCGCGCCCGACGATGCGTCCGACGCTCGCCCGCTCGTCGACGACGGACGCCACGTCGTCGCCCGGCTGTTCGGTAGCCGGCAAGCTCATCGCATCACTCCTTGCCGAAGCGCGGCGCGCAACGCGTCCGTCATGCCGCCGTCGAACGAAAATGCCAGCGGCGACAGCGGGAAGTCGCCGAGGAACGTCGCGACGTCGGGAGCAACCTCCTCCGGTGTCCGCTTGCGCGTACACAGCGCGGCGATGAAATCGGCGACCGTTTCGAAATCGCGTTCGACCATCCCGCGGCGCGTCATCGCCTGCACGCCCAGCCGGATACCGTGCACGCCTGGCTTGCCCGGCAACTCGATGTTGGTGGTCCGGATGCCGCCGCGATGCAGTACGTCGCGACAGGTCAGCAGCGCGTCTTCCGGCGTGCCGACGCTGAAATGCACCTGATGCGTCTCGGTAAAGCCGAACGACTCTCCGGACACGTCGAGGCCACGCGCATGCAGCGCGCGGGCGAGCGCGGCCGCGTTGCGGACCACCTGAGACGCGTACGCCGGCCCGTACGCCTCGATCTCCTTCAGAGCGACCCACATCGACGGCAGTTGCTCCGCATGGCAATTGCTTTGGATGTTCGGACACACCCAGATCGAGGTATCCGCCAGCAGCGGGTGCTCCGCCGAGCCGAACGCGACGTAGGCTTTCTGCGGGCCGGCGATGGTCTTGTGCGTATTGCCGTGCACGACGTCCGCGCCGCAACGCAGCGGCGAATCGAACCAGCCGCCCATCACGAGGCCGCCATCGTGGCTCGCGTCATACGTCAGCGTGCAATGCGCGGGCAGCGCGTCGCGGATCGCGCGCAGCGGCTGCCAGCGCAGCTTGAACGACTGGTCGAGGATCACGATCCGGATGCGCGGATGCGCATCGACCAGCGCCGCGAGGCGATCGACGTCGATCAGCAGCGTCTCGGGATCGACGGGCAGGTGGAAGATCTCGATGCCGGCCTTCGACGCGAGCGCCTCGAGCGCGAAGTGGCCGCCGTCGCCGTGCGCGAAATGCACGAAGCCGTCACCCGGCTGGCAAGCCGCGAGCATGAGCGCCTGTTCGGCCGCCGACCCGCCGTTCGGACGCCAGTCGAACGTCTGCGCGTGCAGCAGCGACTTGCCGAGCGAGCGCACCTTGTCCGCGACGGCGTGCATGTGACCCGGCTCCGGAAAGTGCCACTCGCCATCCGGCACGTCGAACGGGAACGACACGTGATAGAAGGCGCCCGCCGTCGAACCCGACGTGACGCGCACGAGCTCGCTGGGATAGTTCTCGTTGGCCGTGAGGCTCAGCGTCGCCTCGCGGTATCGATGGTCGGCCGAAAAGATATCGTTCAGCACCGTGGCGACCTCGAAAGCGCCGGTCGGTTCCTGTTTCATGGGGTGTTCCTCTCCGTCAATGAATGGATCAAACGTCACTCGGTAGCGCTCATCGCCTCGTATTCGATCCGGCAAGCCTCGCCGATGATCAGGTCGTACAGCGCGTCGACGAATTCACCGCGCAGTTCCAGCGGCGCGCCGCGAGCCCGGCAGCGCGCCTTGACCTCGTCCACGCGGCCCGGCTGCATCACCGGCGTCGCGCTTTGCTGCTTCAGCACGGCCACTTCCCGCACCAGATTCAGGCGCGCGCCCAACCGCTCGACGATTTCGTCGTCGAGTGCGTCGATACGCTGCCTCAGGTTGTTCAGCGACATAGACAATTCATTCCTGTGGTTCAACGGCGGCGAGCCGCCGCGCAAGTTCATCCTGGCTGGCCGACGAGATCGAAGATCCGCTTGCTGAGGGCGACCGTGTCCGGCCGCGGCTGCACGAGCCGCGTGTCGACCAAAGCGAGCGTGTGCCGGAACGATGCGGCGTCGTGACTCGAGCAGGTGTGTTCGAGCCGGGCGAGCGCTGCGGCAAGCGCCTGCCGCGCGTCGCGCGAATACGGGTTGTCCGTCTGGATCTCCCAGTAGACGTCGGGGTGGTTGCGCGTCATCCGCGCGAGCAATGCGACCATCACGCGAAACGGCGGCGATGCGAGCGCGAGCAGCGCGTCGAGATCGAGCGAATCGTCGGACAACACGTCACCGAACGCCAGCACGGCGCCGTGCACCAGCGTCTGCAAGATCGCCATCGAGCGGTCGTGCGCATGCGGATCCATCGGCACGATCACGAGTCCCGCGCGACGCAGCACGTCGAAGAATGCGCCGGCGCGCGGGCCGGCGGCCTCCCCGCGATGGACGACGGCCGCGGCCGGACGCCCGCGAGGGTCGAGGTCCCCGGAGAACATCGGATTGATGCCGGCGACTTCCCGGTCGGCAAGCGCCTCGCCCAGCCGTTCGAGCAGAGCGGCGAGCGGCGCCTTGATCGACAGCGTCTCGATCAGCGCGCAGTCCGGCCTGATGTGCGCCAGCAGCGACGGCAGCGCATCGGCGAGCAACTCGAACGAGATCGCACACACCACCGTATCGGCGCGCCGCAGCACGTCGGCCGCCGCAGGGCTCGGCGTGAGGATGTCCGCCTCGATCCAGTGCCCGGCGTCGCCTGCCTCGCCGCCCCGCAGGTCGATGCAGTCCACATGCCGGCCGTCGGCCCGCAGCAAGCGCGCGACCAGGCCGCCGATGCTGCCCGCGGCGCCGATGACCGCGTATCGTTGTGACATGGCTCGCTCCGTCATGCGCCGGCCGCCTTGAGGGATTCGATCGCCTCGATCAGGTTGCGCGCCTTGACCATCGTTTCGACGAATTCCTCTTCGGGATCGGAAAGCGCCGTCAGCGCGCCGCCGACGCCGAACCGAGCCTTCCCGGGGAGGACCGCGAGCGAGCGGATCACGATGCTGAGGTCGCAGGCGCCCGACAGACCGAACCAGCCGAACGCGCCCGAATAGACGCCGCGCGGCCCCGCCTCGAGCCGATCGATGATCTCCATCGTGCGAAGCTTCGGCGCGCCGGTCATCGAACCGCCCGGGAACGCCGCGCGCACGCAATCGACGCTCGACACGCCACACTTCAGCGTCCCCGAGATGGTCGAGACGAGCTGATGCACGTGCGAATAGGTTTCGACATCGAACAGCCGGGGCACGTCGACCGTGGAGAGCTCGCAAACGCGCCCAAGATCGTTGCGCAGCAGGTCGACGATCATGAGATTCTCCGCGCGGTCCTTTTCGCTGCCGAGCAGATCCTCGATCTGCCGGCGATCCTCGTCGGGAGTCGCACCGCGCGGACGCGTGCCCTTGATCGGCTTCGCCTCGACGCGACGGTCGCAATTCACGCTGATGAAGCGCTCCGGCGATGCGCTCAGCAGATGAAAATCGCCCGCCCGGAAGAACCCCGCGTGCGGTGCCGGCGAGCATTGCCTCAGTACGCGATACAGCTCGAGGGGCGCGAAATCGGGAACGAATTCGATCGTGTTGGTCAGGCACACCTCGTAGGTTTCCCCGTCGACGATCTCCTTCAGCGCGTCGCGAATCCGCTGGATATAACGCGCACGCGGATGGCGAATGCGTGCATGCTTGCCGATCCACGCCTCGACCGCTTCGATCGACATGCGGGCACGGCGCGGCGCAGCCGCAGCCGCCGAAACGGCGTGCGCCGGCCGCCGCACCGCGCGCTCGGCGGCCGCCAGCCAGTCGTTCGCGAGCCGAGCCTCGCCGGACGATCCGGGCCGCGCCGCATCCGCGTCCGCCGGTACGAGGTGCAGCAGGTACGTACGGTGCGCGATGTGGTCGATCGCGACGAGGCGGCCGGCGAACATGAAGACGGCCGCCGGCTCGTCGCTCGCGTGCGCGCATCCGCTCCCCGCTTCGGCCTTCAGTTCGTAGCCGAGATAACCGACGTAGCCGCCGTCGAAACCGAACGGCAGTTCGTCCGCGCCGTCGATGCGAACGGCCGCGATCCGGTCAGCCAGAAAATCGAAGAAGTTCGGCACGGTGCAGGACGACGTGCCGGCGTCGGTCTCGACTTCGACGCGACGCGTCGCCAGATCGTAGCGAAACGCCTCGGCGCCCGGCGCATGCGCATCGCCGACGAACGAGAAGCGCGAGAACCCGTCCCGCACCACGCTGCTCTCGAGGAGGAACGCATTCCGGCTCTCGCCGAACAGTGCATCGAACACGTCGAGCGGATCGGGGCACGCGTCGATGACGCGCCATTCGGCGCGGAACGTCGAAGCCGGCGCCGCGGCGGACAGGACCTGATGATCGGCATGCATCACTGCACCTCCCGACCGGCGCGATGCGCAAGCGCGATGTCGCGAAAGTTCGTCAACAGCGCCTTGCCGGCCTGCGTGCAGATCGATTCGGGATGAAACTGAATGCCGTGCAGCGGCCGGCTCACGTGACGGATGCCGTGGATCATCCCGCCGGCGCCCCATGCCGTGACGACGAACGGGTCGTGCACCTCCCTGACGACGAGCGAGTGGTAGCGCACGACCGACAGGTCGGCCGGCAGCCCGGCGAACACGCCGCGATTGTCGTGCTGGATCACGCTGATGCGCCCGTGCACCGGCTCGTCGGCATGCACGACGTCCATGCCGTGCATCTGCGCCATGCACTGGTGACCGAGACAGACGCCCAGGACCGGCACGCGCGCCCGTTCGATGACCTTCACGCTCGCCCCGACGTCGCCGGCAGTCGCCGGATGGCCGGGCCCCGGCGAAATGATGATGCAGTCGTAGCGGCCGAGATCGATGTCGTCGGGCTCGACCGTGTTCAGGACGACGTCCGGTTCCTCGCCGCAGACCTCGCCCATGTACTGGAAAAGGTTGTAGGTAAAGGAATCGAAGTTGTCGACGATGAGGGTATTGCACATGGCGGCGTCTCCCTTACTGGAATGCGTATCCGCGGGCCGCGAACGCGTCGCGAACGTCGTCCCGATCGAGGATGCCGAACGTTTTCGCGAGTCGTAACAGCCGTGCCTTCGTACGGGTCGACAGCGTCGCGTGATTGCCTGAATAGGTATCCTGCGTATCGTCGAGAATGCGCTGCACGTCACCGCTCGGGAAGCCGCATGCGTCGAGCATCTCGCGCTCGAAGGCGCGATGCGGATCGATGCCGAGGAAGTCGTCGAGAAATGCCGGCAACAAGGTGCCAAACGTCGACTGCACGGTCGCGTCGAGCTGCGCCCAGCGCTTGCGCATCAGATCGTTGAAGTAGTTCGAATGCCGTCCCTCGTCCATCACGTGATCCGTCATCAGCGTGATGTAGGACTTCGTCAACTCCTTCTCGCGGCCCATCGTCGCGATCTCGTTCGTGAGCACGTTCTCCGCGAGCGTGACCGCCAGCAGCTGGAAGTCCATCCTGAGTTGGGGAGGCAGCGTCGCGTAGACCCGCGCCGTCGCATCGAGCTTGCGGTTCGTCTGCGGCACCGACAGCGGTGCGATGCCGCTCTTCGCGCGCATCTGCACGATGTAGTCGAGCGCGACATGCGCGTGATAACCCTCGTCGATGATGACAGTGAGCGCCTGCAGGCGCTCCACGTCATCGACCGGAAAGATGCGGTCGTGCACCAGGTCGAGGCTGCACTGGATCACGAACTTGGTCTCGAGCAGGCCGACTCCGTAGAGGAAGCGGTATGCCGACTGCGTGAGGATGAACGACCTGATCTCCTTGCCGCGCGCCACGACGAGCGGATGCTCGCAAATGATGCTGAGGGCGGTCGGGTAGATCAGTGCGTCGGTTGTGTAGTCGGGCACGATGATGCGCGGCGTATAGCGCACTGTCGCCTTTTCGTACCACGCGCTGATGGCGCCGTCCGGCGCCGGGTGATTTTCTTGTGCCTGATTCATCGGCGGCTCCTGAAATACGGCGTTGATTCGACTGAGCGAGACCGGCCGTATTAGACGAAACCGAAGCGAGCCTGTGACCTATCAGGTCTGATAGGTCGGCTTCCGCCGCTGCGCGCACGCGACGGCCAGACGACCTAGCGGAACTGATAGTGTCGATGCGATCGGTGCGCTGCTATAAAACGGCTCACTTCATGTCCCCCCCTTTAGAGGCAGGTCCAATGCCAATCGATACTCGTCACGCCGCGTGCGCCGCGGAGCGCATTCCGTCGCCGGCCGAAGTGGTCGCCGAGCTGCCCTGCACCGTCGTCGCGGCGAATACCGTCGCGCTCGGCCGACGCGCCGCGAGCGATATCGTCGGCGGCACATCGGACCGGCTGCTGGCGATCGTCGGGCCATGCTCGATCCACGACCCCGACGCGGCGCTCGCCTATGCGCGCATGCTGGCCGATGCGCGCAATGCGTTCGGCGATACGCTCGAGATCGTCATGCGCGTCTATTTCGAGAAACCGCGCACCACGGTGGGATGGAAAGGGCTGATCAACGATCCGTATCTGGACGGAAGCCATCGGATCGATCGCGGCATCCGCATCGCGCGTGCGCTGTTGATCGACATCAATGCGCTCGGCGTGCCTGCCGCGACCGAATTTCTCGATCCGTATTCGTCGGCCTATCTCGCGGATCTCATCGCGTGGGGCGCGATCGGCGCGCGCACGACCGAGTCGCAGATCCATCGCGAGATCGCGTCGAATCTGCCGATGCCGGTCGGGTTCAAGAACGGCACCGACGGCAACGTCCAGATCGCGATCGACGCCATCCGCGCCGCCGCGCATGCGCACCGGTTCGTGTCGATCGATCCGGACGGTCGCGTGCACGTCGCATCGTCGCCAGGCAATGCGTTCGGTCATGTCGTGCTGCGCGGCGGACGCGCGCCGAACTACGATGCAGCGAGCGTCGCCGATGCGCTCGATCGGCTAGGCGACGCGAATCTGCACCGCCGCGTCGTGATCGACGCAAGTCATGCCAATGCGAGTCGGCGGTATCTGAACCAGGTGGGTGTTTGCGCGGACATCGCCGCACAGATGGCGTGCGGATCGACCGGCATCGCCGGCGTCATGATCGAATCGAACCTGGTGGAGGGGCGCCAGGACGTGGTCCAGGGCGGTGCGCTCGTGTACGGGCAAAGTATTACGGACGGCTGCCTGTCGATCGGCACCACCGTCGACGTGCTCGCGCAACTGGCGCACGGGGTGCGCGCACGCCGTGCGGGACGAACGGCTTCAGGCGCTTCAATACCGCAGGCCATGACGGCGTTCGATACGGTCGCATAGCGCCGCCCTCGCGCTGCCGGGAACGGTCCGCCGACGAGGCGCGGACACCCCCCGGCGCGCTTCGGCGCAACAACGGGCCGCCCAAGAAAAAACCCGATCCGCATCGTCGCGGATCGGGTTTTGCTTTCCATGCGCAGGGCGCCTCAACGCGCGGCCACGTCCGCCTTGACTGACGCCGCATCGCCGACCGCCGTCGGCGCGGCGCCCCAACCGCCACCCAGCGCGCGGATGAGGTTGACAGTCGACACCGCCTGCGCACCCGTCAGCTGGTTCGCCTGCAATTGCGACTGCAGCACCGACCGCTCGCTGTCGATCACGTCGAGATACGCGACTTCGCCTTCCTGATACTGCGTACGCGACAGCGTCGCCGCACGCCTCGACGCATTGACGGCCGCATCCTGCGCGCGAATCTGGTCGTCGAGCAGGCGCAGGTCGGCGAGATTGTCCTCGACCTCGCGGAACGCGACGAGCACCTGCTGCCGGTAGTTCGCGACCTGCTCGTCGTACTGCGCGCGCGCCTGCTGCACGCCGGCCGCACGCCGCCCGCCGTCGAACAGCGGCAGCGTCAACGCGGTGCCGGCGAACGGCCCGAGCAGGAACGTGCGGCTCGACCACAGGAACAGGTTGCCGAGCGTCGACGCCTCATACCCGAACGCGCCCGTGATATCGAGCTTCGGGAAATACGCCGACTTCGCGAGGCCGATCCGCGCGTTCGCGGCCGCCATCGCGCGCTCGGCCGCCGACACGTCCGGCCGGCGTTCGAGCAGCGCGGACGGCAGGCCCGCCGGGATCCTCACCGCGACCGGCACGATCGGCGTTTCCTTGAACGCGAAGTCCGCGGGCGCCTTGCCGAGCAGGATCGCGAGCGCATGCTCGGACGCCGCGCGCCGGCGCGCGACGCCGACCGCATCGGCCTGCGCGGTCGCCAGTTCGTTCTTCGCGCGCGACACGTCGAGCTCGCTGATGTCGCCTTCGTTGAAGCGGCGCTGCACCAGCTTCAGCGCCTGGTCGCGCAGTTCGACCGTGCGGCGGTACAGATCCTGGTCCGAGTCGAGCTGGCGCAGTTCGAAGTAGTTCTGCGCGACGTCCGCCTGCAGCGCGAGCTGCACCGAACGGAACAGCGCCTCACTTTGCGCCTGATCGGCGCGCGATGCCTCGACGTTGCGGCTCACGCGGCCGAACAGGTCGGCCTCGTACGACACCGTGCCCTGCGCGCGCCACAGCGTCGCGGTGGTGGGGCCCGTGCCCTGCGGCTGGAACTGCGACGCCGACGACAGTCCTTCGCGCGTCGGACCGAACCCGGCGCCGACCTGCGGGAACCACTGCGAACGCGCGGTGCGGGTCGCCGCGCGCGCTTCCTCGACGCGCGCCGCCGCGGCCTTCAGGTTCTGGTTCGCGGCCAGCGCCTGCGACTCGAGCGAGTCGAGCACCGGATCGCCGAACACCTTCCACCATTCGCCGCGATGCGCGCCGTCCGCCGGTTCGGCGGTCTTCCACGTGCCGGCCTGTTCGCCGGCCGCGAGCGTCGGCGCTTCCTTGAACGCCGCGGGCGTCGACACATCCGGGCGCTTGTAGTCGGGCCCCACCGCGCACGCGGCGAGCAGCGTCGCGAGCAGGGTGCTCGCGGCCGCCACCTTCGCGAAGCGCATCAGGCCGTTCGTGTTGTGCATGTTGTTCATCGTTGTATCCTCAAGCATCCGGAGCCGGCACGCCCGAACCCGACGCACCCGGCGACACGCCGTACCCCGCCGAATCCTTGCCGGCGACGTGAATCTTGCCGCCCGCCAGCGTGCGCAGCACGACATAGAACACCGGCGTCAGCATCAGCCCGAACAGCGTCACGCCGAGCATCCCGAAGAACACCGCGATACCCATCGCATGCCGCATCTCGGAGCCCGCGCCCGTCGACGTGACGAGCGGCACGACGCCCATGATGAACGCGATCGACGTCATCAGGATCGGGCGCAGCCGCAGCCGGCTCGCCTCGATCGCGGCCTCGAACGGCGTCCTGCCGTCATGCTCGAGCTCGCGTGCGAACTCGACGATCAGGATCGCGTTCTTCGCCGACAGCCCCACCAGCACCATCAAGCCGATCTGCGTGAAGATGTTGTTGTCGCCCTGCGTGAGCCATACACCCGTCAGCGCCGACAGAATGCTCATCGGCACGATCAGGATCACCGCGAGCGGCAGAGTCAGGCTTTCATACAGCGCGGCGAGCACGAGGAACACGAGCAGCACGCTGATCGGGAACACATACATCGCCGAATCGCCCGCGAGGATCTGCTGGTACGTGAGGTCGGTCCATTCGAACCGCACGCCGCGCGGCAGCGTTTCATGCGCGATGCGCTCGATCGCGGCCTGCGCCTGACCCGACGAGAAGCCTGGTGCCGGGCCGCCGTTGATGTCGGCCGCCGTGTAGCCGTTGTAGCGCACGACCATTTCCGGGCCGAACGTCGGCGTCACCGTGACGAGCGACGACAGCGGCACCATCTCGCCACGGTCGTTGCGCGTCTTCAGTTGCAGGATGTCGTCCGCGCGCTGACGGAACGGCGCGTCGGCCTGCACGCGCACCTGGTACACGCGTCCGAAGCGGTTGAAGTCGTTCACGTACAGCGAGCCGAGATACACCTGCATCGTGTTGAACACGTCGGTGACCGGCACGCCGAGCTGCTTCGCCTTCACGCGGTCGAGATCGACGTTCAACTGCGGCACGTTGATCTGGTAGCTCGTAAACAAAGGGCCGAGTTCCGGCGCCTGCTGCGCGCGCTTGATGAAGTCGTTGGTCGCATCCGACAGCTTCGCGTAGCCGACCGCGCCGCGATCCTCGATCTGCATCTTGAACCCGCCGAGCGTGCCGAGGCCGAGCACCGGCGGCGGCGGGAACACCGCGACGAACGAATCCTTGATCGCACCGTACTGCTGGTTCAGCGCACCGGCGATCGCACCGGCCGACAGCGCCTTGCCGTGCCGTTCCGAGAACGGCTTCAGCGTGACGAACACGATGCCCGCGCTCGAGCTGTTCGTGAAGCCGTTCACCGACAGCCCCGGGAACGCGACCGCGCTCTCGACGCCCGGCTGCTTCAGCGCGATCGAGCCCATGTCGCGGATCACCTTCTCGGTGCGGTCGAGCGACGCGCCGTTCGGCAGTTGCGCGAACGCGATCAGGTATTCCTTGTCCTGCGCGGGCACGAAGCCGCCCGGCACGACCTTCGACACGAGCACGGTCGCGCCCACCAGCACGAGGTACACGCCAAGCATCAGCGTCTTGCGCGACAGCACGCCGCGCACGCCGCGGCCGTAGTTCTCCGCGCCGCGATGGAACACCTTGTTGAAGCGCCTGAAGAAGCCGCCGAGGACGCGGTTCATCACGCGCGTGAGCCAGTCTTCCTTGTCGCCATGCCCCTTCAGCAGGATCGCGGACAGCGCCGGCGACAGCGTCAGCGAGTTGAACGCCGAGATCACCGTCGAGATCGCGATGGTCATCGCGAACTGCTTGTAGAACTGGCCGGTCAGGCCCGACATGAACGCGAGCGGAACGAACACGGCGACGAGCGTCAGCGCGATCGCGATGATCGGCCCGCTCACTTCCTGCATCGCCTTGTAGGTCGCCTGCCGCGCGTTCATCCCGCTTTCGATGTTGCGCTCGACGTTCTCGACGACCACGATCGCATCGTCGACCACGATACCGATCGCGAGCACCATCCCGAACAGCGACAACGCGTTGATCGAGTAGCCGAAGCCGAGCAGCAGCGAGAACGTGCCGATGATCGACACCGGCACCGCGATCAGCGGAATCAGCGACGCGCGCCAGGTCTGCAGGAACACGATCACGACGATCACGACCAGCGCGATCGCCTCGAGCAGCGTGTGCACCACGGCCTTGATCGACGAACGCACGAACTGCGTCGGGTCATAGACGATCTTGTAGTCGACGCCGGCCGGCATGTCCTGCTTCAGCTCGGCCATCGTCTTGCGCACTTCGTCGGAGATCTGCAGCGAGTTCGCGCCCGGCGACTGGTTGATCGCCATCGCGACGGCCGGCTTGTTGTCGAGCAGCGAGCGCAGCCCGTACTCGGACGCGTCGAGCTCGATCCGCGCGATGTCGCGCAGGTGCGTGACGCCGCCATCCGGCGTCGTCTTCACGACGATGTCGCCGAACTCGTCTTCCGTCTGCAGGCGGCCGCGCGCGTTCACCGACAGCTGCAACGGCGTGCCGGGCAGCGACGGCGACGCGCCGATCACGCCGGCCGCGACCTGCACGTTCTGCTCGCGAATCGCCTGCACGACGTCCTCGGCGGACAACCCGCGCTGCGCGACCTTCTGCGGATCGAGCCACACGCGCATCGCGTAGTCGCCCGAGCCCCACAGCTGCACCTGGCCGACGCCCTGGATCCGCGACAGGCGATCCTTCACGTTGATCAGCGCGTAGTTGCGCAGGTAGGTCATGTCGTAGCGGTTGTCCGGCGAGATCAGGTGGACCACCATCGTCAGCGTCGGCGAGCTCTTCACCGTGGTGATGCCGAGCCGCTGCACGTCTTCCGGCAAACGCGGCAGCGCCTGGTTCACGCGGTTCTGCACGAGCTGCGTGGCCTTGTCCGGATCGGTGCCGAGCTTGAACGTGACGGTGATCGTCATGTTGCCGTCGCTGTTCGCCTGCGACTGCATGTAGAGCATGTCCTCGACGCCGTTGATCTGCTCTTCGAGCGGCGACGCGACCGTCTCGGCGATCACTTTCGGGTTCGCGCCCGGGTACTGCGCCTTCACGATCACCGAAGGCGGCACGACTTCCGGATACTCCGAAATCGGCAGCAGGAACATCGCGATCACCCCGCCGAGCAGGATGATCACCGATAGGACTCCTGCAAAGATCGGCCGGTCGATAAAGAATTTGGAAATGTTCATGGGTTGCTCTGTCTGGTTGAACGCGGAAAACGTAGCGGCGCGCCGCTTACGAATCCGCCTTCGCCGGTGCGGCCGGCTTCGCGTTATCCGCGAGCGGCGCGGACGGCGCATCGCCACCCGTCATCGGGACCATGTGCGGCTTCACCTGCTCGCCCGGCCGCACGCGCTGCGTGCCGTTCACGATCACGCGGTCTCCTGCGGAAAGACCGCTCACGATCACGCGCCGGTTGCCGTGCTGCATGCCCGGCTGCACTTCGCGATACGACACGCGGCCCTGCTGGTCGACGACGAACACGAACTTCTTGTCCTGGTCGGTGTTGATGGCCGCATCGTCGACGAGCAGCGCCTGGTGCGGTGCGCTGCCGCCCACCTTCACGCGCGCGTAGAGGCCCGGGACGAGCGTGCCGTCCGCGTTGTCGAAGCGCGCACGCACGCGGATCGTGCCGGACGACGTGTCGAGCCGGTTGTCGACCGAGTCGATCACGCCGCTGCGCGAATAGCCCGTCTCGTTCGCGAGGCCGAGTTCGACCGGCACCTTGCGGCCGTCGCGTGCGCCGTTGATGTACTGCAGGTAGGTCTGCTCGTCCGCGTCGAACGACGCGTAGATCGGCGACACCGACACCAGCGTCGTCAGCGGCGTGGCCGATGCGCCGGCCGACACGACGTTGCCGACCGTGATCTCCGCGCGCGACACGCGGCCCGAGACCGGCGCCGTGATCCGCGTGTAGCCGAGGTTGATGCGGGCCGTTTCCAGCGCGGCGTCGGCTGCCTTCAGGTTCGCGCTCGCCTCGCGCGCGGCGTTCTGCTTCTCGTCGTAGTCCCGCTTCGCGATCGCGTTGTCGCCGATCAGCCGCTGCGCGCGCTGCCAGTCGCTCTGCGCGTAGCCGTTGCGGGCCTGCGCGGCGGCGAGCTGCGCGGCCGCGCGGTCGGTTTCCGCCTGGTACGGGCGCGGATCGATCACGAACAGCACGTCGCCCTTCTTCACGAGCGCGCCGTCCTTGAAGTTCACCGCGACGATCGTGCCCGACACCTGCGGGCGCACGTCGACTTTCTCGACCGCCTCGAGGCGGCCCGAATAGCCTTGCCAGTCGGTGACGGTCTGCGGCACGACGGTCGCGACGTCGACTTCGGGCAGCGGCGCCGCCGCTTTCTCGGGCGCGTTCGCGTTAACGCGCATCGCGCCGAACGTGCCGAGGCCGACGACGGCGAGCGTCACGATCGCCGCGGTCGCGATTCGGGAACGGGAGGTGCGTAGGATGGCCATGTGGATCTCCAGTAAGCGTGGATTGGTCTGGTTATTCGGAACGGTTCGGGTGGCGCGCCTGGAAGCGGCACTGGAAGAAGCGCACGGCTTCCTCGAGCGCGGCTTCGTGCGTCGCGAGCGCCGCGTGCGTGACGTCCGGGTAGCGGATCACCTGCGTGAGCACGCCCGACGAAATCAGGCAGCCCGCATATTTCTCCGCTTCGACGTGCAGCACGTCGTTCTGCGCGGTGACGACGAGCGTCGGCGGCAGGCCCGCGAGGCGCACCGATTCGAGCGGCGCCGCATACGGGTGCATGCGCTGCGCCGCCTGCGGCAGATAGGCGCGATAACAGGCCGCGCATTCGCGCGCGGTGATGTCCGATGACAGGCGTTCGGCGTCGCCGATGCGCGTCATGCTCGGGTCGAGCATCGGCCCGAACAGTGCCTGCGCGGCGATCGACACTTCGCCGCGATCGCGCGCGATGAACGCGAGACAATTCGCGAGCTGGCCGCCCGCGTCGTGCCCCGCGACGCCGATCTTCTTCGGATTGCCGCCGAACGCGCGGGCGCGCGTCGCGGCCCAGACGGCGGCGCGATACGCATCCTCCGGCGCGGCCGGAAAAGGAAAGGCCGGCGCGAGCGAATAATCGACCGACACTACGAGAGCTGGTAAGCGTTCTGCTAAAAAGCGCGCGGCGAAATCCGCGTCATCGAGCGTGCCGCGCACGAAACCGCCGCCGTGGAAGTAAAGCACTACCGGCAATCCGGTCTTGTCCGCGCGCCGGTAGAGACGCAGCGCGATGTCCTGCGCGTAGCCGGGGATTTCCACCTCCGCGACCGTCAATGCCGCGCCGGCTCTGGCTTCGGCGGGCAACGCGGCTTGCAGGAATTTGCTGAATTCAGAAGCGTCCATGACGATGCAGCATCCATTTCGAGATGGAACGAATTCTGGGTCCGGCAGACATTGGGATAAATGCCTATAATCCGGCAACACAATTCAACGCCTCCGAACAATCCCGGGCTGCGCCGCCTACAAAGCGGCGCAGCCTCTTTGTTCCGGGGGCTCATTAGATTGCGGAGGTTGTGATGGACCGGCTTCAGGCCATGCAGGTGTTTACTCGCGTCGTCGATACAAGCAGCTTCACCAAGGCAGCAGAAACGCTCAGCCTGCCGCGGGCGTCCGTCACGACGATCATCCAGAATCTCGAAGCATTCCTCGGCGTGCGCCTGATGCACCGGACCACGCGCCGGCTGTCGCTCACGCCGGACGGCGCCGCGTACTACGAACGCTGCGTGCGGATCCTCGCCGATGTCGAGGAAACCGAAGCAAGCTTCCAGAACAACAACCGGAAGCCGCACGGAAAGTTGCGTATCGACATGCCGGGCTCGATCGGACGACTGCTCGTGATTCCGTCGCTGTGCGAATTCCACACGCGCTATCCGGACATCGACCTGCAGCTCGGCCTGTCGGACCGACCGGTGGACCTGCTGCAGGAAGGCGTCGACTGCGTGATCCGCGTCGGTGCGCTGCAGGATTCGTCGCTCGTCGCGCGCCGCGTCGGCCTGTTCGAGGGCGTGACGGTGGCCTCGCCGTCGTATCTCGAACATCACGGCGAGCCGCAGACGATCGAGGACCTGAGCGACCACAAGGCCGTCAATTATTTCTCGAGCCGCACGGGCCGCACGATCGACTGGTCGTTCCTGATCGACGGCAAGGAAACCGAGATCAAGATGAACAGCATCGTGTCGGTCAACGATGCGGATGCGTACGTGACCTGCGGCGTCGAGGGCTTCGGGCTGATCCAGCCGCCGCTGTTCATGGTGCTGCCGCAGCTGCGCGAAGGCCGGCTCAAGGAAGTGCTGCCGGGCATCAAGCCGCTGCCGATGCCGATCTCGGTCGTGTATCCGCACAGCCGGCACCTGTCGCCGAAGGTGCGCGTGTTCGTCGACTGGATCGCCGAAGTGTTCGACCGCTGCCCGCTGCTGAGCGGCAAGGGCAGCCTCGATGCGACGTGCAGCAAGCGCACGTTCGAGGAAGCCGAGCGCGCGCCGGCGCTCGACACGCCGGTCATCAACGAGTGGGTCGCGTAATCGTCTGAAGCGCGGCGCGCGGGCTGTCAGGTTCGCGCGCCGTCCCGCCTGCGTGCCGTGTGGGCGTCACCTGCGTGCCACCTTCCCCGCCGCGCACAGCGTCTTTCCCGAATCCGCATCACACCTTTGCGCCGCGTGCGGCAATCGCCGTGCGCGCGATCGCGCATGCCGTGTCGTATCGCCGCGAGCCCCGCTGCAGGCGGCTGTGCACGATTCTCGAATACCCCTGCCGACGGTGCGGATCGCGATTGTTCCTCCACCACGACAGATCAATTCGCGTCTGCCGCATTTATCGCGCCCGGACAGATACCTAGAGTAAACCCTGTCGCGCACCTCGTTGCGCATCGAACAGATCCCGCTTGATGGGACCGGAGTCGGCGCTGGAGCGCTAACTCATATCGACACAGGAGTCTTGCCATGAACCGCCGCCACCTTCTCTCCGCCGTTGCCCTCGCACTCGCCGTGTCCGCTCCGGCCTTCGCCGATACGACCACCCCGCACGCCGGTGACTACGGCAACACGTCGTGGTACACGCAGCACAACAACGGTCCGCGCACGCGCGCCGAAGTCAGCGCGGAAGTCGAGCAGGCTCGCCGCGACGGCACGCTGGCCTGGCTGCGCAAGGCGAATTCGTATCCGCAAGGGCTCGAACTCGCACAAGGCCCGTATCGCCCGACGCCGGAAGGCAACCAGCTCGCCGGCGCGGGCCGGTAAATGTGCGACGCCGCGCAGCGGATGATCCGCCGCGCGGCGTCGTGATACCGCCGTCGAACACTCGATTAGTCAGTAAGTTGCAGGAGCCTGTGATGAACGATCAACTTCCTTCGCCGCTCGATCATTGGGACGACACCACGCCGGTGTGGACGCCGTTCCGGTCCGCGCAGCACGCGCATTGACCTTCGCGCTGACGTCCGGCTGATGACGTCTGGCCGTTACCGGCGCGGCACGCCGTCACGCCATTCGCTCCAGTGCGTGACGATGTCCTGCACGAGCGGATTGCCCGCGCGGTACAGGTTTTCGGTCGCCGGAGCGAAGCCGCCCTGGTCCGCGTAGTTCAGCAGGTTGTCGGCGCTCGTCTGCCCCGCATACGGCCGGTCGAAATCGGAACCCGTGCGCAGCACCGCGACGCGCGACAGGTCGACCCGCTTCACGCTCGCCGCACGCTTGAGCGCTTCATACGTCGCGTTGTCTTCCTGCGCGGTCATGCAGTAGGTACCCTTGCCGTCGGTAAGGATCTTCGTCCACTGGCGCGCGCGCTCGCCGATCAACGTGCCGGAGAACCACGTATTGCCCGATGACGTGTCGCACTGGATCACCGTTGGCGGCCGGTTCGCCGGTGCATACGTGAACTTCGCGCGCGCGGCCTGCGCCTGCGCGCTGTCGGCGAGCACGACGTTGCGTGACAGTGCATACGCGGCATCGGTCAGCTGCGGGTTGAGCTGAAACACTTCGGTGCGATAGTCGAGCGGCGGCTTGTCGTTCGGGCTCTTCGTATTGATGCCGAGAAAGCCCGTGTTCCACCCGGCCGGAATCTCGCGCGCATCGAGTTCCCACTGCAGGCTGAAGTCGACCAGGTATTTCGACCAGGCAGCGGAACCGACCGTGCCTTGCGCCGGGTCGACGCCCGCGATACCCGATACCAGGAAATACGTGCGGCGCAAATCGAAGCGCTGCGAGAACGTGAGCGCCATGATCGTCGCGGAGGCGTTCGCGTAACCCATGCCGGTCGTCACCACGCACACGTCCTGCTTGTTGCAGTGAACGGCCGGATAGTCGGGCGACAGGCCAGGTACGGTGATGTCGCGCCACGGGCCGAGCCGGTCGAGCCATGCCTGGCCCTCCGGACCGAACATCGTGATGATCATGACCTTGACCGGGCGGCCCTGTGCGCCGGTCTCGGCGAATGCAGCGTTGCCCTGGTCGTTGCCCTGGTCGTTGCCCTGGTGGTCCTGCGCGATCGACGGCGCGGTCGCACAGGCGGCAAGCGAGAATGCAGCTGCGGAAAGGATGGAGCGAGTCAGCATCGGCGTTCCTGGTTTCGGTGATGTTGGGTGAGAACGGCTCTCGGAGACTGCGCGAGGGAGTATAGAACGCGCGTGCGCGATGCGGAACCCGACTACGAAACGGCAGGCGGTGTTCGAGTGCGCCTGGGGCATGCATGGAATGCGCGACGGAATCGACATGCACGTCGCGCAATAACATCAGGAATACTATCGGATTGACCGACACGCACGCCGATGTCGGCACGCGCACCACCGATGCGAATTACTCGATGTGGACCACGATGTGCATCGCCTGGTTCGCGATCATCAGCCCGAACAGGAAATCGTTCATCGGTCGTCGATGCCTTCGAGGGAAGGCATCGATTCCAGCGACCGCAAAATAATCCGGTGTGGCGATTCGGCGTCAGGCGACGTCGACGCGCGCGGGGCCATCCACCATCTCGCCGATCACGGCCGCGCGGTCGAAACCGTCGGCGCGGAAACACGCGAGCACGTCGTCGACCGCATCCGGCGCGCACGCGACCAGCAGGCCGCCGGACGTCTGCGGATCGGTCAGCAGCGCCTGCGCGACCGGCGGCAGCCCGTCCGCGAGGCGCACGTCGGCGCCATACGCGGCCCAGTTGCGGCCCGATGCGCCGGTGAACACGCCGTCGGCGACGAACGCCTCGACGCCCGCCAGCCACGGCAGCGACGCGTAATGCACGCGTGCGGTGAGGTTCGCGCCGCGCGCGAGCTCGAGCGTGTGGCCGAGCAGCCCGAAGCCCGTGACGTCGGTCAGCGCATGCACGCCCGGCAGCGCGGCGAGTTCGGCGCCCGGCCGGTTCAGCTTGGTGGTCGTCGCAACCATCTGTGCGTAGCCCGCGTCGTCGAGCTGGTTCTTCTTCAGCGCGGCCGACAGCACGCCGACGCCGAGCGGCTTGCCGAGCACGAGCACGTCGCCCGGGCGCGCGGCCGCGTTGCGCTTCACGCGCGACGGATGCACGACGCCGATCGCCGCGAGCCCGTAGATCGGCTCGACCGAATCGATCGAGTGGCCGCCCGCGACCGGAATGCCGGCATCCGCGCACACCGATTCGCCGCCGCGCAGCACGGCCGCGATCGTCTCGTGCGGCAGCACGTTGATCGGCATCCCGACCAGCGCGAGCGCGAGGATCGGCTTGCCGCCCATCGCGTAGACGTCGGACAGCGCGTTGGTTGCCGCGATGCGGCCGAAGTCGAACGGATCGTCGACGATCGGCATGAAGAAGTCGGTCGTCGCGACGATCGCCTGCTCGTCGTTCAGCCGGTAGACGGCCGCGTCGTCGGAAGTCTCGGTGCCGACCAGCAGGTCCGGGAACAGCGCCGGCGGCGTCGCCCGCTTCAGCAGTTCGGACAGCACGCCCGGCGCGATCTTGCAGCCGCAGCCGCCGCCGTGCGACAGGCTCGTGAGGCGCGGAACGGCGGGCGGGGTGAGGGTGGCTTCGGTCATCGTCGGCATCCGGTGAATAACAACGTTCCATTATCGACAATTCCGCGCGAGCGCGCCCGATACCCACATAATTGACGGCCCTTGCCCGCTCCCGCCTTCGTCCGCGCCTTCATCGATGGATCACCTCTTCATCGGCCTCGTGCTGTGTTCCGCGCTGCTGCACGCGATCTGGAACGCGTTCCTGCATGTCAGCGAGGACCGGCTCGTCCAGCTCGGCACGATGTCGCTGCCGTATCTCGCGTTCGGCATCGCGGGCGTCGCGCTGCTGCCCGCGCCGGCGCCCGCGGCCTGGCCGTACGTCGCGGCGTCGGCGGTGCTCGAGGTCGCGTACTGCTTCACGCTCGCGCGCGCGTACCGCAGCGGCGAGTTCGGACAAATCTACCCGATCGCGCGCGGGATGTCGCCGCTGCTCGTGTCGGTGCTCGCGTTCGCCGTGCTGCACGAACGGCCGACGCCGTTCGGTTTTGCCGGCATCGCGCTCGTGTCGTTCGGGATCATGTCGCTCGCGCTGCGCCGCGGCTTGCGGTTCTCCGCGGAAGGCGTGCCGTATGCGCTGCTCACCGGCGTGTTCATCGCCGCGTATTCGATCTGCGACGGGATCGGTTCGCGCGTGTCGGGCAGCGCGCTCAGCTACATCGCGTGGGTATACCTGCTGTGGAGCGTGCCGCAGCTCGTGCTGGTCTGCGCGGTGCGCGGCGGCCCGCGCGCGGTGCTCGGCTCGCGCGCGTCGCTGCGGCAAGGCGCGGTCGCGGGCACGATCTCGCTCGCCGCCTATGCGATCGTGATCCTCGCGTACCGGCACCTGCCGGTCGCGACCGTGTCGGCGCTGCGCGAGACGAGCTCGATCTTCGCGGTCGCGATCGGCTGGTTCGCGATGCGTGAGCGGCCCGGCGCGCAGCGGCTCGCCGCGTGCGCGCTGGTGGTCGCGGGCGCGGTGTTGATCCGGCTGTAACGCACGCGAGCATCGAGGCCGCAAGGGGAAAACGATCATTCGCCCCCCTTGCGGCGGCCTGCCTCGCCGAGTGTAGATGTTGCCGTCCCGTTCCCGTCAAACCGCCGCGACGGCCGTGTCGAACGCGCGCTCGTCGATCGCCTCGGCCAGCGTCGCGAACGCCGTCGGAATCTCGTCCTCCGGCACGCACGCATAGCCGAGCAGCAAGCCCGACGCCGCGCGCGCGCGCTCCGCGTAATAGCCGGACAGCGGACGAACCACGATGTTGCGTTCGAGCGCGGCCTGCGCGACCGCGCGATCGTCGACACCGTTCGGCAGCCGCGTGACGAGATGCAGCCCCGCATCGCTGCCGAGCGCGTGCAGCGTGTCGCCGTAGCGCCGCGCGACCGCATCGAGCAGCACCTCCCGGCGCTGCCCGTACAGCGTGCGCATCTTGCGGATATGCGACACGAAATGCCCTTCCGCGATGAACTCGGCGAGCACCGCCTGCTGCAGCAGCTGACCCTCGCGATACAGCTCGGCGCTCGCGGTCGCGAAGCTCTCCGCGAGCGGTTCCGGCGCGACGAGATACCCGACCCGCAACCCCGGGAACAGCGTCTTGCCGAAGCTGCCGACATAGATCACCTGCCCGGCCGTATCGAGCCCCTGCAGCGACGCGAGCGGCCGGCTGCCGTAGCGGAATTCGCTGTCGTAGTCGTCCTCGATGATCCAGCAGCCGTGCTGTCGCGCGTATTCGAGCAGCATCCGGCGCCGCGCGAGGCTCATCACCATCCCGAGCGGATACTGGTGCGACGGCGTGACGAGCATCAGCTTCGGCGGCTCCGCGAGATCGGCGGCCGACGGCGCGATCCCTTCGTCGTCGACCGGGATCGGCCGCGTGGTCAGCCCCGACACGTTCAGCACGCTGCGCACGCCCCAGTAGCACGGATCCTCGGTCCAGATCACGTCGCCCGGATCGGTCAGGAGCCGCACCGCGAGGTCGATCGACTGATGGATACCGGTCGTGATGACGATCTGCTCGGGCGTGCAGCGCACCGAACGCGACGTGCGCAGGTAGTCGGCCAGCGCCTCGCGCAACAGCGCGAGCCCGCCGCCCGGCGCGTAGGTCAGCAGATCCGGGCGCAGGCGCCGCCAATACTTGTTGTGCAGCCGCGTCCACACGCGCGCCGGAAAGCGCGACACATCGGGCACGCCGGGCATGAACGCGCCGCCCTGGCGCTTCGACACGCCCGCGCCCTCGACGAGCCGCGTGCCGCGCGTGGACAGCCGCCGCGCGGACGATGGCACCACCGCCGGCCCGGCGGCCGGGTCGGACGGCGCGCCGACGATCTCGTCCGGCGCGCTGTCGGCGACGAACGTGCCGCGCCCCGTCGCCGAGTTCACATAGCCTTCGAGCGCAAGCTGTTCGTAAACCTGCGTGACCGTGTTGCGCGCGATCCCGAGCTCGGCGGCCAGCAGCCGCGACGACGGTACACGCGTGCCGGCCGGCAGTTCGCGCGACAGGATCGCCTGCTGCAGCAGTCGGTGCAGCTGCCGGTAGATCGGCTGTTCGCCGCCGCGCACGAGGCGCTGCGCCAGCCAGTCCGACAACACGCTTGCGCGCATGATTGGCTCCTGATTATTTATTGAAATGGCTCTGATTGTCAGAGCCAAATGTGATTATAGTCGCCTCCATGGGCTGCCAATGCGGCCGATTTTTATCCCACCGGACAGAACATCAAGGAGATGACCGTGAAGAATGCCGACCTGCAGGCCCGCAAGAACGCCGCCACCCCGCGCGGCGTCGGCGTGATGTGCGATTTCTACGCAGCCCGCGCCGAGAACGCGGAGCTGTGGGATGTCGAAGGCCGCCGCTTCATCGATTTCGCCGCCGGCATCGCGGTGCTGAACACGGGCCACCGCCACCCGAAGATCGTCAAGGCGATCGCGGACCAGCTGAACAGCTTCACGCACACCGCTTACCAGATCGTCCCGTACGCGTCGTACGTCGAACTGGCGGAAAAGATCAACGAACGCGCGCCGGGCGACTTCCCGAAGAAGACCGCGTTCTTCACGACCGGCGCCGAAGCCGTCGAAAACGCGATCAAGATCGCCCGCGCCGCGACCGGCCGTCCGGGCGTCATCGCGTTCTCGGGCGGCTTCCACGGCCGCACGATGATGGGCATGGCGCTGACCGGCAAGGTCGCCCCGTACAAGCTGAACTTCGGTCCGTTCCCGGGCGACGTGTTCCACGCGCCGTACCCGAACGCGCTGCACGGCGTGACGACGGCCGACTCGATCAAGGCGATCGAGATGCTGTTCAAGGCCGACATCGATCCGAAGCGCGTCGCCGCGATCATCTTCGAACCGGTCCAGGGCGAAGGCGGCTTCAACCCGGCGCCGGCCGACTTCGTGCGCGCGCTGCGCAAGATCTGTAACGAGCACGGCATCCTGCTGATCGCCGACGAAGTGCAGACGGGCTTCGCGCGGACTGGCAAGCTGTTCGCGATGCAGCACTACGACGTGCTGGCCGACCTGATCACGATGGCGAAGAGCCTCGCGGGCGGCATGCCGCTGTCGGGCGTCGTCGGCCGTGCGGACGTGATGGACGCTGCGGCGCCCGGCGGCCTTGGCGGCACGTACGCGGGCAACCCGCTGGCGGTCGCGTCGGCGCACGCGGTGCTCGAGATCATCGACGAAGAGAAGCTGTGCGAGCGCGCGACGCAACTCGGCGACGTGCTGAAGGCGAAGCTGAATTCGCTGCAGGCCGACGTGCCGCAGATCGCCGACGTGCGCGGCCCGGGCGCGATGATCGCGGTCGAGTTCCTGAAGCCGGGGTCGGGCGAGCCGGATGCGGAATTCACGAAGCGCGTGCAGGCGCGCGCGCTCGAGCGCGGGCTGCTGCTGCTCGTGTGCGGCGTGTACTCGAACGTCGTGCGCTTCCTGTTCCCGCTGACGATTCCCCAGGCCGTGTTCGACGAAGCGCTCGTGATCCTCGAGGAAGTGCTGAAGGAAACGGTCGGCGTGCCGGCCTGAGTTCCCGCCCACTTCAACTGAATGCGCCGCCGCCGTCTTCATGACGGCGGCGGCCGTTTCATCCGTCCTTATCCGTCCTTTTCAAAGCAGGCGATTCATATGAGCACCGTTCAGGAAACCCTGGCACTGAAAGATCCGTCGCTGTTCCGCCAGCAGGCGTACGTCGACGGCGAATGGCAAGGCGCGGCGAACGGCGAGTCGTTCGAAGTCCGCAACCCGGCAACCGGCGGCCTGCTCGGCACCGTGCCGGCGATGGGCACGGCCGAGACGCGTCACGCGATCGAGGCCGCGAACGCCGCATGGCCGGCGTGGCGCAAGAAGACCGCGAAGGAACGTGCGGCGATCCTGCGCAAGTGGCACGACCTGATGATGGAAAACGCCGACGACCTCGCGCTGATCCTGACGACCGAGCAGGGCAAGTCGCTGGCCGAGGCGAAGGGCGAGATCGGCTACGCGGCGTCGTTCCTCGAGTGGTTCGCGGAAGAAGGCAAGCGCGTATACGGCGACACGATCCCGACGCCGGCGAGCGACAAGCGCATCGTCGTGACGAAGGAAGCGATCGGCGTGTGCGCGGCGATCACGCCGTGGAACTTCCCGGCGGCGATGATCACCCGCAAGGTCGGCCCGGCGCTCGCGGCTGGCTGCCCGATCGTCGTGAAGCCGGCGGAAGCCACGCCGTTCTCGGCACTCGCGATGGCCGTGCTGGCCGAGCGCGCGGGCGTGCCGGCGGGCGTGTTCAGCGTCGTCACGGGCGACCCGAAGGCGATCGGCGGCGAACTCACGTCGAACCCGATCGTGCGCAAGCTGTCGTTCACCGGCTCGACGCCGGTCGGCCGCCTGCTGATGTCGCAATGCGCGGCGACGGTCAAGAAGGTGTCGCTGGAACTCGGCGGCAACGCACCGTTCATCGTGTTCGACGATGCCGATCTCGACGCGGCCGTGCAGGGCGCGATCGCATCGAAGTACCGCAATAGCGGCCAGACGTGCGTGTGCACGAACCGCTTCTACGTGCACGAAGCCGTGTACGACCAGTTCGCGCAGAAGCTCGCGACGGCGGTCGGCCAGTTGAAGGTCGGTCGCGGCACGGAGCCGGGCGCCACGCAGGGGCCGCTGATCAACGAAGCGGCCGTGCTGAAGGTCGAGGCGCACATCGAGGACGCGCTCGCGAAGGGCGCGACCGTCGTGACGGGCGGCAAGCGCCACGCGCTCGGCCACGGCTTCTTCGAGCCGACCGTGCTGACGGGCGTCACGCCTGCGATGAAGGTCGCGAAGGAAGAGACGTTCGGGCCGCTCGCGCCGCTGTTCAAGTTCGGCAGCGACGATGAAGTGATCCGCCTCGCGAACGACACCGAGTTCGGTCTCGCCGCGTACTTCTACAGCCGCGACATCGGCCGCGTGTGGAAGGTCGCCGAAGCGCTCGAGTACGGGATGGTCGGCGTGAACACTGGCCTGATCTCGAACGAAGTCGCGCCGTTCGGCGGCGTCAAGCAGTCGGGCCTCGGCCGCGAAGGCTCGCACTACGGCATCGACGACTACGTCGTGATCAAGTACCTCTGTCTCGCCGTCTGACGGTTCGGGGCCCGTCGCTTCGGTGACAGGCCCTGACCGCCCGGCCGAACCGGGCGGTCCCGACGCGGGCCGGTGGCCCTCTCCGCCGTGCCCGCGTCACCTTTCGCTACCTCGGTCCGCTCGATGTCCGCATGCTCCGCGCATGCGACTGCGACTGCGACCGCAAGGCCGGTCTCTGCCGAACGGCATACCCCACCCAATTTCGTTCAAGTCTCATTTCTCGTTCGCCAGCAAACCGCTAGATTGAGCGTTCCACCTCGATCCCGTTTGCTCGCCCATGAACACCTCACCCGATTGCGCGGTTCGCGCACAGCCCGTGCGCAGCGTCCCTCGGCCACGTCGTCGCATTCGCCCCGGGCTCCACCGATGCCCGAGGTGCATCATCGCTCCTGCGAATCGCGGAGCGCTCTCATGATCGTGAGTACCGCCCATCGCCAAATGCTCCCGCCGCCGCGAAGCGCCAGCGGCACGAGCAACCACCAGTCGTTCAACGTGATCTACGACGGGCCGGCGCTCGCCGAGCACCGGATGGACGTACGCGACCTCGCGCCGGCGCTGATCGCGATGGCCGACCTCTTCACGTCCGCCAATAAGGAGCTCAATGGCGAGAATACCGAGGTTCGACTCCAGGTCCGGGGCAGCTTCAAGGCCGGTTCGTTCCACTCCGAGCTGATCTTCGTCCAGTCGCTCGCGAGCCAGCTCCGCGACCTGTTCGCGGGGCCGAGCGCCAATGAGTTCAGCAACGCGCTGGCGATCCTCGCCGCACTCGGCATCGTCGGAGGCGGCGGCCTGATCGGCCTCATTCGCGCGCTGCGCGGGCGCAAGCCGCAGCGCACCGAGCCCGAGGGGACGAATACCCGGGTCTGGATATCGGAACTGGAATCCTTCGTTGTCGAGGAAGCCATCTATCGGCTCTACCGGAACCGGGCGGTCCGCGTCAGCCTGCAGAAAGTGCTGTCTCCGCTCGAACGCGAAGGCATCTCGAGCTTCGGCATCGTTCGCGGTGACGCAGTCGAACTCGCGATCGAGAACGATGAACTCGATGCGTTCTCGATGAGTGACGATCCCGGGGAAGTGGTCACGGATACGATCACGCACAAGGTGCTGCTGCTCGAATCCGTCGTGTTCAAGGACGGCAACAAGTGGCGCGTGCACGACGGCTCGTTCGCGTTCTTCGCCGCGCTGGACGACGAACAGTTTCTCGCGAAGGTCGACGCCGGCGAGCGCTTCGGGAAGGGAGACGTACTGGTCGTCGATCTGCGTCAGACGCAGATCATCACCGACGAGGGGCTGCGTAACGAATACCGCATCGTCAAAGTGCGCGAGCATCGTGCGCCGCTGCAGCCGGCACTGATCTGACCGCCGTCGGCGCGATGCGCCGGCCGGCGCGCCTCTACGCCGTGCCCGTGACTTCTCTTTATCCCCGCAATCAGCAGAATATGTTCACCGCCGCCACCAGCCGTGTCGCCTTCTGCTTCAGTCTCTCAGACGCCGCCTTGTTCTGATCGCCCCCTTCACCCCGACCTCACTGATCACCATGATATTAAATTTCAGTCGCAGTCCAAAATAAAAGTCGTACTTATCCTATATACAAGGAAAATCTTCCCGGCCACTGTTATGGCTCGTCCATATCCAAAATATCCGAGCCAATGAAATAAGAAGAGCACGCCGCCGACCATCGCCATTGAAGATGCCGCGATCAATCAATACGCAATTTATGACCCGGAGTCAGCCGATTGGGCCTTCACCAACTTCGATTGAGGACATTGCCATGAGCCGGCGAGCAATCAGGAACGGCGACGCAACGACGACGGGTGGAACCGTCATAGCGGGCACAGCCAGCATATTCGTGAACAACAAGCACATTGCCTTGGACGGCGACAAAGCGACATGTGGAAATTGCGAGGGCATGTTTCCGATAGCAGGAAGCGCTGTATCCGTTGTCGGCAGCGGACGGGCCGTAGCCGTGGAAGGTGACGCGGTACTTTGTCCATGCGGGCAAAACCTTCTAGTCGCGGGCAACGATTGCACGTTTTTCATTGGGGGAGACGGTGGCCATGGCTCGGGGAGCCCTTTCACTGGATATTCGGCATTCACACCCGCTCGATACGTACCGGCATCGGACATTCACAGCGATCAATTTGTGATCCGCGACGTGAGGACGAAGCAACCGCTAAGCAACGTGCGCTATTGGATCAAGGATCGATCCGGGAACGTGCTTGCATCCGGCGTTAGTGATCGGCGCGGCTGCACCGTGCGCGTGCAAACCGAACGCGCGCAGACATTGAAGCTTGTCATCGAGGATTGAAAAGATGGGAAACCAAACTACCGTCGCCGAGACGACCACAAACACCATCGCGGGATCGCAGACATTCGCGGATGTTGACTTGCGTCCGATCTGCGAAAACATGACCAACTCGGAATTCCGCAAGGCTTTTGCAGTAGCGCAAGGGCGAGCGGTTGACCGATTGACGATCCGCATTGCTGATTTGCAAAAGTGGTCGAAGATTGACAGGGATCGGGTTCTCAAGTGGTTCGGTCGAACCGACGAACGCACACGTATGCATCTGCTCACCGGCTTGACGAAAGTGCTTACCGTGGTTCGCGCATTCAACGAAAACAACGTGGTTCGAAGCGGCAGCGCTGGCGATCTTGCGACGGGTTGCATGCCTCACCCACGAGGAACGACAAACGAAGCCGCCCACGTATGCGCGCCGGACACGGCAACACATACCATCGCCATCAGTGAGCGATTCTGCACGATGCGCCCGTGGACAGCGAACGCTGATTCGCACGTGTCAACTATCATTCACGAAGCCACTCATTTTCGCGACACGATGTCGTCAACCGATGACCAATACACGATTACGCCGTTGCTCCCCGGTTGGGGACGGTCAAACCCTGACTTGGCAATCAACAACGCCGACAGCATCGCGGGGTACGTCATCGACATTGACTAAGTTCATAGCTGCCATCACGCTCGCATTGAGCTGCGCACATACGGCGTTCGCATGTGATGGTCCGTCGAACATGCCCGGTTGGGATTTTGATGTGCGATTCGACAACAATTCAAGCGACATATCTACCGCCGAATTGGCGAAGCTCTCCGTATGGTCAAACGACATGCGTGATCGCTTCCCCATTGTCGATGTGGTGTCGATCGTTGGATTAGCGGAACCGACAGAGAGAAAGCCTACAGCTCTTGCTCACCAGCGTGCTGCGAATGTCAAGGCCGCGTTAGATCAATTTTCGATTCGAGGCGAACGAAATTCCATGATCGCGCGAATCTACAAATTACCGTTTCCCGCGAGCGAATTTGACGATACAGGGCGGCGTGTCGAAATCACATTCGGCCCAGGATGCCCTAATCACTGTTGCCCGAACCTAAACCCGATACCGAAGGCGCAGTGACATAACGGGGAGTACGTTGTCAACGGTGACTAAGTTCCTGACCGCCGCCGCGCTCGCGTTGAGCTGCGCACATGCAGCGTTCGCGTGTGACGGCGCGTCGAACATGCCCGCCCGTTACATCGATATTGTTTTCGATGCTGATTCGAGTGCGATTTCTCCGGCTGAACTGTCGAGGTTGTCGGCATGGTCAAGCGACATGCACAGGCGCTTCCCGATCATTGATACGGTATGGCTAATTGGACTGGCCGAGCAAACCGAACGCGACGCGCAACAACTTGCAGCGCGGCGGACCGAGAACGTGATGGCTGTCTTGGATCAGCATTCGATCCGTGGCGAGAAAGGCGCCTTGGCGGGGAAAATTTTCAAGCCGGACGAGTTCGGCCAATCCGGGCGAGGCGTCGAAGTAAACGTCAGTCCGGGATGCCCGGGCCACGGTTGCCCGAACCTCAATCCCATACCGAAGGCGCAATGACGTAGCAGGACACCCCACACCGGCCCGCGCAATGCGGGCCGCCTTCCTCCTGCCCCGCCCATCACCGAAACACGTTCACCGCATCCACCAGTCGCGTCGCCTGCTGCTTCAGGCTTTCCGACGCCGCCGCGCTCTGCTCGACCAGCGCGGCGTTCTGCTGCGTGATGTTGTCCAGATGCACGACCGCCTGGTCGACCTGCGCGACCCCGGTGCTCTGCTCGGCCGTCGACGAGCTGATCTCCGCGATCAGGTCCGACACGCGCTTCACCTGCGTGACGATGTCCTCCATCGTCTTGCCCGCGCCGTCGACGATCCGCGCGCCCGACTCGACCCGATCGACACTTGCGCCGATCAGCGTCTTGATTTCCTTCGCGGCGTTCGCGCTGCGCTGCGCGAGCGCCCGCACCTCGCCCGCGACCACCGCGAAGCCGCGCCCCTGATCGCCCGCGCGCGCCGCTTCGACCGCCGCGTTCAGCGCGAGGATGTTGGTCTGGAACGCAATCCCGTCGATCACGCCGATGATGTCGGAAATCTTGCGCGAACTCGCCGTGATGTCGTTCATCGTCGTGACGACTTCGCTCACCGCCTGTCCGCCGCGCTCGGCCGCCTCGCTCGCCGAAACCGACAACTGGTTCGCCTGCAGCGCCGTCTCCGCATTGCTCGACACGGTGGCCGTCATCTCGGCCATCGACGCCGCCGTCTGCTGCACGCTGGTCGACGCCTGTTCGGTCCGCGCGCTCAGGTCGTTGTTGCCCTGCGCGATCTCGTTGCTCGCGCGCTGCACGTTATGCACCTGTTCGCTGACGTCGTCGACGAGCCAGCGGAACATCAGCCCGAGCTGGTTGATCGTGCGCAACGTCATGCCGATCTCGTCGACCCGGTTCATCGCCACACCGGTGCGGCTCTCGCCGGTGGCGACGCGCAACGCCTGGTCGCGCAACTGAATCAGCGGACGCACGATCTGCGCATCGAGCCACAGCCCGGCGGCCACCGACACGCCGGCCGCCGCCCCGGCAAACGCCGCGAGCCCGCCGCCGGTCAGTCCGCACGCCCACCCCGCGCCGACGACGGCCGGCGCGAGCACGCACAGCGTCGAATGAACGCGCGCGCGCACCGACATCGTCTGGAACAGCGACGCGACACGCATCAACCCGGTACGGACGATCAGCCCCTTGTGGAAACGGCGCTGGCCAGCCTTGCCTTCGCGGAACGCGCGGTACAGCGCGTCGGCCACCGCGATCTCGTCGCGCGACGCCTTGGTGCGCACCGACATGTAGCCCGTCGGCTGCCCGTTGCGCATCACCGGCACCGTATTCGAACGGACCCAGTAGTGATCGCCGTTCTTGCGACGGTTCTTCACGAGCGCGGTCCACGGTTCGCCGTTCTTCAGCGTCGCCCACATGTCGGCGAATGCCTCCTTCGGCATGTCCGGGTGCCGCACGACGTTGTGCGGCTGGCCTTCAATCTCCTCGGGAGAAAATCCGCTGACCTGGATGAACGCGGCATTCGCGTACTTGATGTAACTGTCCGCGTCGGTGGTCGACATCAGCGTCGCGTCGTCGGGAAATTCGAATTCGCGTTGCGTGACAGGCTGGTTATTGCGCATGGTGTGGAGTTCCGTGTTGCGGATCTTGCGTCCGCTTGTGGATTGAATCGAGACCGTACGCATCGCGGTCCGCCCGCATGCGTTCGATCACACTCCTGCGCTTTCGGCAGATTTGGCGAAAACATTATGCCGGCTTCGGGTAAATATGCATCAATTTCGCATCATCTTGATTTAGCCGAACACTTTGTTTATATGTGAATCAGAAATCCGGTTTTATCAAATATCCGAACCATAATCGCCTGATTATTCGAGGCATTCGTCCCGACGGGCTTGGCGGATAGCGCCGGCGTCATGAATGCGAATCCTTCTCGTTTAATCCATTCGAACCGAATCGGAAATCGGAGATTTCGCCGCCTCGCCTCGCAGCAACGGAACGGGACGCGCAAACGCGCGCCCCCGCCGATTACCGAAACACGTTCACCGCATCCACCAGTCGCGTCGCCTGCTGCTTCAGGCTTTCCGACGCCGCCGCGCTCTGCTCGACCAGCGCGGCGTTCTGCTGCGTGATGTTGTCCAGATGCACGACCGCCTGGTCGACCTGCGCGACCCCGGTGCTCTGCTCGGCCGTCGACGAGCTGATCTCCGCGATCAGGTCCGACACGCGCTTCACCTGCGTGACGATGTCCTCCATCGTCCTGCCGGCATCGTCGACCCGCCGCGCGCCCGACTCGACCCGGTCGACGCTCGCGCCGATCAGCGTCTTGATTTCCTTCGCGGCGTTCGCGCTGCGCTGCGCGAGCGCCCGCACCTCGCCGGCGACCACCGCGAAGCCGCGCCCCTGTTCGCCCGCGCGCGCCGCTTCGACCGCCGCGTTCAGCGCGAGGATGTTGGTCTGAAATGCGATCCCGTCGATCACGCCGATGATGTCGGCGATCCTGCGCGAGCTGTCGGTGATGTCGTTCATCGTCGTGACGACTTCGCTCACCGCCTGCCCGCCGCGCTCGGCCGCTTCGCTCGCGGACACGGCGAGCCGGTTCGCCTGCAGCGCGGTCTCCGCATTGCTGTCGACCGTGGCCGTCATCTCGGCCATCGACGCGGCGGTTTCCTGCACGCTCGACGCGGCCTGTTCGGTGCGTGCGCTCAGGTCGTTGTTGCCTTGCGCGATCTCGTTGCTCGCGCGCTGCACGTTGTGCACCTGTTCGCTGACGTCGTCGACGAGCCAGCGGAACATCAGCCCGAGCTGGTTGATCGTGCGCAGCGTCATGCCGATCTCGTCGACGCGATCCATCCGTACGCCGCGGCGGCTTTCTCCGGTCGCGACGTTCAGCGCCTGGTCGTGCAGCCGTTTCAGCGGACGCACGATCTGCGCATCGAGCCACAGCCCGGCGGCCACCGACACGCCGGCCGCCGCCCCGGCAAACGCCGCGAGCCCGCCGCCGGTCAGTCCGCACGCCCACCCAGCGCCGACGACAGCCAGCGCCAGCGCGCACAGCGCCGACTGAACGCGCGCGCGCACCGACATCGTCTGCGGCAGCGACGCGATGCGCAGCAGCCCGGTTCGGATGATCAATCCCTTGTGGAAGCGGCGCTGGCCGGCCCTGCCTTCACGGAACGCGCGGTACAGCGCATCGGCGGCCGGGATCTCGTCGCGTGGCGCCTTGGTGCGCACCGACATGTAGCCGTGCGGCGCGCCGTTGCGCATCACCGGCACCGCGTTCGCGCGCACCCAGTAGTGGTCGCCGTTCTTGCGGCGGTTCTTCACGAGCGCGGTCCACGGTTCGCCGCTCTTCAGCGTCGCCCACATGTCGGCGAACGCCTCTTTCGGCATGTCCGGGTGCCGCACGACGTTGTGCGGCTGGCCGACGAGGTCATCGGTCGAGAAACCGCTCACGTACGCGAACGTCGTGTTCGCGTACGTGATGATGCTGTCGGCATCGGTGGTCGACATCAGCGTGACGTCGTCGGGAAATTCGAATTCTTGTTGGGTGACAGGCTGGTTGTTGCGCATGCAGGGCTCCGAAAGGCGGATCCGGATGTGGGGTCCGCGCGGCGCGGAAATCACGCTCAGTAGCCGAAAAACGGTTTATCGCTTTACGACGGTCTCGTTCCTGCTGTCGGCAACCTCCGGAAAAACCTTAATCCGGAAACGCATAAAATATCGATTTCGCTCATCGGCATGATTTCGATCAAGCAATCCCGCGATAATCGCGTCCGACTCTGTGCGGATACGGCCCGATGCTTGACGAATTTATGTCAGCAAACACACCAGTTCGCTCAATCGTTGCAAACAGCAAAACAATTCAGCCTGATCAAATCCATTCAACCGGCATTCGAATTCGTTGAAAAAGTCCCCCCCGCCACTTGAATCGCCCCCCCCGGAATACGGCGCTGGCCGCGCATGACGGCGATAAACACGACGGAGAACGACATTGCAGAACGCACCGCAACCGCCGGCCATGCCGAAGATCCTCGTCAGCATGTGCGTGCTCGGTCACCCCGTCCGTTACAACGGCTCGGCAAAGACCGCCGCGCATGAAACGCTCGCACGATGGCAACGCGAAGGGCGCCTGGTGCCCGTGTGTCCGGAGCTGGCAGGCGGATTGAGCGTGCCGCGTCCGCCCGCCGAAATCGCGGACGGCGAATCGGGGCAACGCGTGCTGGCCGGTGCCGCGCGCATCGTCGACGTGCATGGAATCGACGTGACGGCGCCGTTCGTCGACGGCGCGCAGACCGCGCTCGCGCTGGCACGCGCGCACGACTGCCGCTTCGCGATCCTGGCGGACGGGAGTCCGTCTTGCGGAAGCAGCTTCATTTACGACGGGAGTTTTGCGGGCCGGCGGCATGCCGGCGCCGGTGTGACGGCCGCGTTGCTGCGCCAGCATGGCGTCGAGGTGTTCGCGGACACCGAGATCGACACGCTCGCCGCGCGCCTCGCGCAACGCCTCGCGCAATATTCGCCGGCCGAATGACGATGTGGCCGGCACGAAGCGCTTCTCGTGCCGGCCACATCGTCTGGAACGGGAACACGATGAAGCCGCGCGCATTCCGCGCGCTTCACCGCATCACGCGATCACACGCGCTCGATCGCGATCGCGATGCCCTGGCCAACGCCGATGCACATCGTGCACAGCGCGAAGCGGCCGTTGGTGCGATGCAGCTGGTACATCGCGGTCGTCACGAGCCGGGCGCCCGACGCGCCGAGCGGATGACCGAGCGCGATCGCGCCGCCGTTCGGATTCACGCGAGGATCGTCGTCGGCGACGCCGAGCATGCGCAACACCGCGAGACCTTGCGACGCGAACGCTTCGTTCAGCTCGATCACGTCGAACTGATCGATCGTCATCCCGAGCCGCGCGAGCAGCTTCTGCGTGGCGGGCGCCGGGCCGATGCCCATCACGCGCGGCGCGACGCCGGCCGTCGCGATGCCGAGCACGCGCGCACGCGGCGTCAGGCCGAAGCGCTTCGCGGTGGCCTCGTTCGCGAGCAGCAGCGCGGCGGCGCCGTCGTTGACGCCCGACGCGTTGCCGGCCGTCACCGAGCCGTCCGGACGCACGACGCCCTTCAGCTTCGCGAGCGTCTCGAGCGACGTTTCGCGCGGATGCTCGTCACGCGAAAAAACGACCGGATCGCCTTTCTTCTGCGGAATCGTGACCGACACGATTTCCTCGGCGAGCGTGCCGTCCTGCTGCGCACGCGCGGCCTTCTGCTGACTGCGCAGCGCGAACAGGTCCTGGTCGGCGCGGCTGATGTTGTAGTCGACCGCGACGTTCTCGGCCGTCTCGGGCATCGAATCGACGCCATGCAGTTGTTTCATCAGCGGATTGACGAAGCGCCAGCCGATCGTCGTATCGTGGATGTCGGCCTGGCGCGCGAACGCGCTGGCAGCCTTGCCCATCACGAACGGCGCGCGCGTCATGCTTTCGACGCCGCCGGCCACCATCAGCGCGGCCTCGCCCGACTTGATCGCGCGCGCGGCCACGCCGACCGCGTCCATCCCCGAACCGCACAGGCGGTTGATCGTCGAACCCGGCACGCCCTCCGGCAGGCCCGCGAGCAGTGCGGACATGCGCGCGACGTTGCGGTTGTCCTCGCCGGCCTGGTTCGCGCAGCCGTAGATCACGTCGTCGATCGCCGTCCAGTCGACGTCGCGGTTGCGCTCGACGAGCGCCTTGAGCGGCACCGCGCCGAGATCGTCGGCGCGCACGCCGGACAGCGCGCCGCCGTAACGGCCGATCGGGGTACGGATCGCATCACACAGAAAAGCTTCGGTCATTTGTGTCTCCGGTCTCATGCAAGGCTGGGAAGTGTTTGAAACGCGCCCCTTGCATTGCCCGCCGGGATGCGCTTAAATGTTCTATATACGAACATAAGATCGTGTATCGAACGTTCAACGCATCATAGGGAGTGCGGGGACGACCTGTCAAGCGCCCGGTCCGCGGCGCGGTTGGCGTGTCAGGCCCCATGCGCTATCTTCTCGGCTGCACGACAATCCGACCGTTCATGACAACCGAAGACATCCAGACGAAACCGGGCGACTCCTATGTGCAGTCGTTCGCGCGCGGCCTCGCAGTGATCCGCGCGTTCGACGCCCAGCGCCCGGAGCAGACGCTCACCGAGGTCGCCTCGGCCACCGGGCTTACGCGCGCCGGCGCACGCCGGATCCTGCTGACGCTGCAGACGCTCGGCTACGTCGAGGCCGACGGCCGGCTGTTCCGGCTCACGCCAAAGATCCTCGAGCTCGGTTTCGCGTATCTCACGTCGATGCCGTTCTGGAATCTCGCCGATCCGGTGATGGAGCAGTTGTCCGCGCAGATCCACGAAAGCTGTTCGGCCGCCGTGCTCGACCGCACCGAGATCGTCTACGTGCTGCGCGTGCCGACCCACAAGATCATGACGATCAACCTGTCGATCGGCAGCCGCCTGCCCGCGTACTGCACGTCGATGGGGCGCGTGCTGCTGTCCGCGCTCGACGACGCGACGCTCGACGAAACGCTCGCACAGAGCGGCATCCGCGCACACACGCCGCGCACGATCACCGACATCGGGGAACTGAAGGCGACGATCGCGCAGGTGCGCCAGCAAGGCTGGGCCGTGGTCGACCAGGAACTCGAAGTGGGCTTGATGTCGATCTCCGCGCCGATCCGCAACCGGCGCGGGCAGGTGATCGCCGCGATGAACATCAGCGGCAACGCGCAGCGGCACACCGCGAAGCAGATGGTGAAGGAGTTTCTCGGGCCGCTGCAGCAGGCCGCGCAGACCGTGTCGGAACTGGTGGCGCGGCGCGGGTAAGGGGGCGGGCCGGCGCCCGGACGTTTTCCCCAAAGCCGGCGCGCCGCGGCGTCAGCTTCGACTGTCGTGTCGGCGATACGACAATTGACGCATAAAAAGACGGGCGGCACCTGGCCGCCCGCTCAACTCTGACTCTGCTGTAACGCCTTCTCACGGAACGCGGAGCGAACTCCGCACCGCTCAATTTAGTGACGCGGCACAGCCCGGTCAATTTGACGAGAACGAAATTGCGCGGCGCCTCTCGTACACCGTACCCGCTGCTCACGCGCCGAGCAGCATGCCCTTGCGCACCGGCACCATGCCCGTCACGCGGCCGAGCGGCGCGCCGGCCGTCACGAAGCGGATCGCGCGGCGCATGTAGAACACGCCGTCGGTGCCGCTCGACACCGTCGTGATCGCGTCGGTCAGCGGATCGACGATGTCGAACAGCGGATCGCCGGCGCGAATCGTCGCGCCGATCGTCGCGCGGTGCACGAGAATCCCGCTCACCGGCGCGTAGAACTGCTCGCTGCCCGCGAGCGGCGTGGCCGGCGCGGCGAGCGGCGGCAGCGGCGTGCGCTCGCCGCGCACCGCGCCGCACCACACCAGATAGTCGACGAGCGCATCGGCGTCACGCGCCGCGTATTCGTGCGTCACGTCGCGCTGGCCGCGGCATTCGACGGTCACGGCCACCGTGCCCGCCGCCATCGGCGCGCGTTCCGGCAGATGCTGCCACAACTGCGTCCACAGCAGGTGATGCGCATCGTCGAACGCGTGGCCGCCGGAATCCTCGGCGAGCAGCGACACCTCGGCGCCGAGATAGCGCGCGAGCGGCTCGACCTGCGGCCACGCGGTGTCGCTCGTGTACACGTGCATCACCGCTTCGAGCGAGCAATGCAGGTCGATCACGACGTCGGCGTCATGCGACAGCTTCAGCAACGCAAGCTGCAACGCGTCGAATTCGGTGCGCGGCGCGATCTCGTCGAGTGCCGCGCCGACGCATTCGCGCACGATCGCGCGATTGCGCTCCGGGTCCGCGCCGAGCCGGTCGCGCGCCCGCGCGGCGATGTCAGCGAGCGGCAGGAAGCCGCGATTGAAGTTGCGCCCGCTCGCGAGATCGAACCGCCCGATGAATTGCCCGAACAGATGCTGATTGAGTCCGACCGGGTTCGCGACCGGCACGAGCACGATCTCGGCCGCGAGCCGGCCATCCGCGTCGAGTTGCGCGAGCCGCTGCTTGAGCGCGACGGCGGCAAGCATCGCAGGCGTCTCGTCCGCGTGCAGCGCGGCTTGCAGGTAGATCTTGCGGCCGGCGTCGGCCGGCCCGAAATGGAAGCTCGTCAGCGTGCGCTGCGTGCCGATCGACGGCGGCAGGAGCGGCGTGGTGCGAATCTGCATCGATGGTCTCGAATGAAAAATGCGGGGAAACGGGGCGCGCGGCTCAGTCGCCGTACGGGTTGAAATCGAAGTACCGCTTCGCGATGCGGTCGTACGTGCCGTCCTTCAGCATCGACGCGATCGCGCCGTCGATCGACGCCTTGAGCGCCGTGTCCGACTGGCGCATCCCGATGCCGACGCCGCGATCGCCCAGGTCGAGCGGCGCGCCGACGAACGCGAAGCCCTTGCCCTTCGGCTGGCGCAGGAAGCCGTAGTCGGCTTCCACCGTGCCGAGCAGCGCGGCGTCGAGCCGGCCGTTGACGAGATCGGCGAACACGTCGTCCTGACTCTTGTACGGCACCACGCCGACGCCGGCGGGCGCCCAGTGCGCGAGCGCCCACGATTCGAACTGCGTGCCCGACTGCACGCCGACGCGCTTGCCGGCCAGCGACGCGGCGGTGCTGCCGAGCCCGCGCTCGGGCCGCGCGACGAGCCGCGACTTGAAGCGGAACAGCTTCGACGAAAACAGGATCTGCTTCTCGCGCTTCTCGGTGATCGCCATCGACGACAGGATCGCGTCGATCTTGCGCGCCTGAAGCGCCGGAATCATCCCGGAGAATTCGAGCTCGACCCACTGGCAACGCAGTTGCGCACGGCGGCAGATCTCGTTGCCGAGATCGACGTCGAAGCCCTTCAGGCTGCCGTCGGGCGCCTTCGCGTCCATCGGCGGATAGGTCGGATCGATACCCAAGCGCACCACGTGCGCGTCGAGCGCATGCGCGGACGTCGCCGCGAAGCCGATGCACAGGGAAACCAGCGGAACGAAGAAGCGGCGGAAGCGTTTCATGGTCGACGATAGGCGGAAAGTGGGACAAACGGCATGGGCCGGACTGCCTGCGATCGTAGTGCGCGCGCGTCGCCGCCGGAATTGCCCGCTGTCTTATCATGATCAGTATTTTCGATCACCGGCTTCGCGCTCGACCATGGCGTTCACGCTGTCCCAGCTCCGCATCTTCCAGGCCGTCGTCGAACACGGCAGCCTGCGCGCAGCCGCACGCGCGCTCGATCTCGCACAGAGCGGTGTCACCCAGCAGCTCCAGAGCCTCGAGACGACGCTCGGCGCGACGCTGTTCACGCGCACCAATCGCGGGATCGTGCCGACGGCCGTCGGCCAGCGGCTGCTCGCACGCTCGGGGGCGATCCTCGGCGAATGCGAGCAGGTCGAGCACGAGATCCGCCAGCTGAGCGGCGCGTACGAAGGCACTGTCACGCTGGGCCTCGTGACCGAACCGCTGATCGATGCGTTCGCACCGGTGCTGACCGCGTTCCGCGCGCGCTTCCCGAAGGTCGACGTGCACCTGCGCACCGGCACGTCGCGGATGATGATCGGCTGGCTGCGCGAAAACGCGGTGGATTTCGCGATCGCACTCGTCGCGAAGCAAACCGACACGACCGCTCTCGCGGTCACGCCTCTGCATGCATCGGCGCCGGTGGTCGTGTGCCGCGGCGGCCATCCGCGGCAGCACGCGCAATCGCTTGCCGAACTGGCCGACTACGCGTGGGTGTCGACGCGCTCGCCGAACCTGAGCGCCGATCCGGTCGTCAACCGGCTGCTCGCGTATTTCGACGCGCACGGCCAGCCGGCGCCGAAGATCATCGCGACCGTCGAAGGGATGTTCGAGACGCTGCAACTCGTCACGCAGACCGATTGCCTCGCGCTCGAATCCGAAGCCGTGACGCGGCACGGGCCGTTCGCGGGCGCGCTCGCGAAGGTGCCGGTGCGCGAGCAGGCGGAATCGCAGGACGTCTGCCTGCTGCAACGCGCGGCCGTGCCGTTGACGCCGGCCGCGCAGGAACTGGCGACGATGCTCGCGTCGTACCTGAGGACCGTGCGCGGGCGGTAACCCGGGCACGGAGCACCACGCCGCGCCTCGGCGCGTCAGTCCATCGACTCGCGCGCCGTCTCGCGCAGCATCGCGACCGCGATCAGCGACAGCACCACGCAGGCGGCCACGTAGCCGGCCGGCGCGAGCTTGCTGCCCGTCGTCTTCACGAGCCAGGTCGCGATCAGTTGCGCGGTGCCGCCGAAAATCGTCACCGCGAGCGCATAGGCGATCGAGATGCCGGTCGCACGCACATGGCGCGGCAGCGACTCGCACATCAGCGCCATTTCCGATGCCGACCCGAGCGAATAGAACAGCAGCATCAGCGCGGTCAGCGGCAGGATCACCGACAACGTCGGATGATGGTTCATCAGCCAGAACGCCGGGAACAGCAGCAGCACGAGCACGCCGCGCCCGACGAAGATCGGCATGCGGCGGCTGCCGAGGCGGTCCGACAGCCAGCCGAACAGCGGGCACGTCGCCAGCATCACGCAGCCCGACGCGACGCCGACGAACATCGACAGCTTCATCGGCAGACCGAGTGTATGGATCGCATAGGTCGGCATGTAGAAGGTCAGGATGTAGGTCGACACCGTGCCGCCCATCACCGTCAGCATCAACAGCAGCACCGTGCGCGTGTGCCGCGAGAACAGCTCGCGCAGCACGCCGCGTTCGATCCCGTGATGGCTGTCGCCGGGCGCATCGTCCGCGAGCCGGCGGCGCAAGACCATGCCGACCGGCGCGATCAGCACGCCCACGAGGAACGGCAGGCGCCAGCCCCAGCCCTCGAGGGCATCCTTCGTCAGCGTGTTCGACAGCAGCGCCGCGAAGCCCGAACCCATCAGCGCCGCGCCGCCCTGCGTCGCGAGCTGCCAGCTCGCGCGGAACGCACGGTGCGACGTGCCGCCCTGCTCGATCAGCGTGGACGTCGCCGCGCCGAACTCGCCGCCCTGCGAGAAGCCCTGCATCAGCCGCGCGCAGACGACCAGGATCGGCGCGGCCACGCCGGCCTGCGCGTAGGTCGGCGCGATCGCGATCAGGCCGGTGCCGAGCGCCATCAGCATGATCGTCAGGTTCAGCGCGGCCTTGCGGCCCTTGCGGTCCGCGTAGACGCCGAGCACGACGCTGCCGAGCGGCCGCGTGAAGAAGCCGGCGGCGAACGTCGCCACCGACAGCAGCAGCGACGTGGTCGGGTCGCTCGACGGGAAGAACAGCTTGCCGATCAGCACCGCGAAAAAGCCGTACACGGTGAAGTCGAAGAACTCCAGCCAGTTGCCGATCACGGCCGCCGCGATCGCGCCGCGCTTCGTGACGGCCGGCGCGGCGCGCGTATCGGTTTCGGCGGCCTCCGTCGACGCGGGGTGCAGCGCGAGATGGTCTTTCTGCATCGTTCGTATCTCCTCTCAATACGGCCGGAAGCGCCGGCCGCGCGCCGCTGCGGGGGTTACTGCCCGAGGTAGCGCTCCACGAGACGCGTCCAGAACGCCGCGCCGATCGGCAGGTTGCGATCGTTGAAGTCGTACTTCGGGTTGTGCACCATGCAGCCGTCCTCGCCTTCGCCGTTGCCGAGCCGCACGAACGAGCCGGGCCGCTGCTGCAGCATGAACGCGAAATCCTCGCTGCCCATCAGCAGGTCGGCCTGCTCGACGACGTGCGCGTCGCCGACCAGCTCGCGCGCGACCTGCGCGGCGAAATCCGTTTCGGCATCCGTATTGACGACGACCGGATATCCTTCGATGTACTCGACGTGCGCGGTCGCGCCATAGCTCGCGGCCTGCGACTCGGCGAGCTCGACGATGCGGCGCTTGAGCAGCGCGCGCACGTCGGGGCTGAACGACCGCACGCTGAGTTCGAGGCGCGCGCCGTTCGGGATCACGTTGTTCGCGGTGCCGGCGTGCATCGAGCCCACCGTGACGACCGCCGGCTGCGACGGATCGACGTTGCGCGCGACGATCGTCTGCAGCGCCATCACGATGCTCGCCGCGACCACCACCGGGTCGACCGTCAGGTGCGGCCGCGCCGCGTGGCCGCCGACGCCCTCGATCGAGATGATCGCCTTGTCGCCGGCCGACATGAACGGGCCGCGCCGCGTGAGGAACACGCCGGGCGCCGCGCCCGGATGGTTGTGCATGCCGAACACCGCATCGCACGGAAAGCGCTCGAACAGGCCGTCGTCGATCATCTTCTTCGCGCCGCTGTCGACGCCGTGCTCTTCCGCCGGCTGGAAATACAGGTGCACGGTGCCGGAGAAGTTGCGCGTCTTCGCGAGGTGTTGGGCGGCGCCGAGCAGCATCGTCGTGTGGCCGTCGTGTCCGCACGCGTGCATCTTGCCGTGCGTGCCGCTCGCATACGGCAGGCCGGTCGCCTCGAGGATCGGCAGCGCGTCCATGTCGGCGCGGATGCCGATGCTGCGCTTGCCGTCACCGACCCGCAGCGTGCCGACGACCCCTGTCTTGCCGACCCCGCACGTCACCCGCCAGCCCCATTGCTCGAGTTTGTCCGCGACAAGCGCGGCCGTTTCGTGCTCCTCGTACGCGAGTTCCGGGTGGTGGTGAATGTGATGGCGGATCTCGCGCAGCCCGCCCGCGGCGGGCATCAGATCCTCGATTTCGGTGAATCGGACGTCGGTGGTCATCAAGCGGCTCCTGCTGATCGTCAGCGTGTCAGCCGCACGCGGATGGTTGCGTGCGGGAAAGCGAGCCACTATAGCGAGCCGAAAACGGTTCAATAAGATGCGGAATTTTTCACCGCGATAAGCTTTGTTAATCAGGGTTAGTACGGGCAAAGATCGACGGCGTGTGCTCGCCCAACTCGCCCGGCACACGCGCCATTGATTTTTGAGACGAACGGTCTATTATTCGCGCATGGACGTTCGAACTGATCCGCCTCGCCGCCGCGGCAGGCCACCGAAACAGCACGACGACCTCGTCGCGACGCGGGACATGCTGTTGCGCACCGGGCTGGAAGTGCTCACCGAAAAGGGCTTTTCCGCCACCGGACTCGACGAGATCCTCGGGCGCGCCGGTGTGCCGAAGGGCTCGTTCTATCACTACTTCGACAACAAGGAAGCGTTCGGCCTCGAGCTGATCGATCGCTACGCCGAGTTCTTCGCGCGCAAGCTGGACCGCCATTTCAGCCAGACCGAACAGTCGCCGCTGGCGCGCGTGCGCGCGTTCGTCGACGATGCGCGCGACGGCATGGCGCGTTACGAATACGGCCGCGGCTGCCTGATCGGCAACCTCGGCCAGGAAATGGGCGCGCTGCCCGAAAGTTTCCGCGCGCGTCTGCGTGCAACGTTCGAGGACTGGCAACGCCGGCTGGCCGACTGCCTGGTCGCCGCGCAGCAGGCCGGCGAACTGGCGGCCTCGGCCGACCCTGCCGAGCTGGCCGCGTTTTTCTGGATCGGCTGGGAAGGCGCCGTGCTGCGCGCGAAGCTCGAACGCAGCGACGCGCCGCTCGCGCTGTTCGCGCAGTTTTTCTTCGATGGACTGCCTCGCCGCTGAGTTTTTTTACCATTAACTAGACGATCGGTCTAGAAAGGAGGACGGATGTTCCAGGGCATCGTGATCGACAAGGACGAAACCGGCCAGCACGCGCGTCTGCAGACGCTGGACGACACGCAGCTGCCTGCGGGCAACGTGACGATCCGGGTCGGCTATTCGACGTTGAACTACAAGGACGGGCTGGCGATCACCGGCAAGAGCCCCGTGGTCCGCAAGTTTCCGATGGTGCCGGGCATCGACCTCGTCGGCGAAGTCGAGCACAGCACGCATCCGGATTACCGCGCAGGCGATCGCGTCGTGCTCAACGGCTGGGGCGTCGGCGAGACGCACTGGGGCGGCCTGGCCCAGAAGGCGCGCGTCGACGGCGACTGGCTGGTGCCGCTGCCGTCCGCGTTTTCGCCGCAACAGGCGATGGCCATCGGCACGGCCGGCTACACCGCGATGCTGTGCGTGATGGCGCTGGAACGGCATGGCGTGCGCCCGGACGACGGCGAGATCGTGGTGACCGGCGCGGCAGGCGGCGTCGGCAGCGTCGCCACCGCCCTCCTCGCGCGGCTCGGGTATCGCGTCGTCGCCGTGACCGGCCGCCCGGCCGATGCCGACTACCTGCGGCAGCTCGGCGCGGCGGAGATCCTCGACCGGTCGCAATTCAGTGCACCCGGCAAGCCGCTCGGCAAGGAACGCTGGGCCGGCGCGGTCGACGTCGCGGGCAGCCACGTGCTCGCCAACGTCTGTGCGACCACGCGCTACCGTGGCGTGGTGACGGCCTGCGGCCTGGCCGCCGGCATGGACTTCCCCGCCACCGTCGCGCCGTTCATCCTTCGGGGCGTGACGCTGGTCGGCATCGACAGCGTGATGTGCCCGCGCGCCGAACGGCTGGACGCATGGCGCCGGCTCGCATCCGATCTCGACGTGGCGAAGCTGGGCGCGATCAGTCATCAGGTCGGCCTGGGCAACGCCATCCCGCTCGCCGAGGAACTGATCGGCGGGAAGGTGCGCGGCCGCATCGTCGTGGACGTCAACGCATGACGCCGGCAACGGCAACCCGTCGTTTCATTTCCGGCCGGCGGCGCGCGCATCGCGTTCGCCCGTGCCACTTTATCCAGGAGACCTCATGACCGCTGCAGACCACGCGCCCGTCAGCCGCTTTCCGGTACCGGCGCTCGAAGACCTGCCCGACGACATCCGCGAACGGATCGCGACCGTCCAGGAAAAGTCGGGCTTCATCCCGAACGTGTTCCTCACGCTCGCGCATCGCCCGGACGAGTTTCGCGCGTTCATGGCGTACCACGACGCGCTGATGGACAAGCCGGGCAATCTCACCAAGGCCGAACGGGAAATGATCGTCGTGGCCACCAGCGCCGTGAACCAGTGCCAGTACTGCGTGATCGCGCATGGCGCGATCCTGCGCATTCGCGCGAAGGATCCGCTGATCGCCGACCAGGTCGCGACCAACTATCGCAAGGCCGACATCACCGTGCGGCAGAAGGCGATGCTCGACTTCGCGATGAAGGTTTCGCAGACCGCGCATCAGGTGGGCGAAGCGGATTTCGATACGCTGAAGTCGCATGGCTTCACCGAGGATGACGTCTGGGACATCGCGGCGATCTCGGCGTTCTTCGGGATGTCCAATCGCATCGCGAACGTGACGAACATGCGGCCCAACGCGGAGTTCTACGCGCTGGGGCGTTGAAGGGCAGCGCGGTCACGCAGGCGGCACGTGGCCGCGCTATCGGCGCCGGTAAAAGACACCGTCGATCGCACGGGCGCTTGCCGGCCGCTACCGGCAAGCGGGCGCCGTCCCCCCGCGACCTGCCGCTCGACCTGCATCGCCGGCAAGCGGGCGACGGTCAGCGCTCACTTACTTCTTCAACGCCTGCAGCCCGTCCGGCAGCTTCGCGTCCGGGAACATCGTCGACAGCGTCGCATCGCGCCACCGCGCCGCCTCTTCCGCACGCTGCGTTTCCGCCTGCTCGCACACGAACAACGCATCGCCGCCGAGCAGCAGGCGCATCGGCACGTCGTCTCGACGCGACAGCTCGACGATCAGCGCCGCGATCCGTGCGGGATCGCCGACCTCGTGGCCGCCGTACGCGCCGAGCAGCTCGAGAATCTTCCCGACCGACGGTTGATAGTCGGGCAGCAGGCCGTCGACGTCGCGCTTCGCCTGCGCGGCCCATTCGGTGCGCATCCCGCCCGGCTCCAGCGTGCATACGCGCACGCCGAACGGCGCGACTTCCTTCGACAGCACGTCGCTGAATCCTCCAACCGCCCACTTCGCGGCCTGGTACGCGGACAGGCCGGGCGTCGACGTGCGGCCGCCGACCGACGACACCTGGAAGATGTGGCCCGCGCGCTGCGCGCGCATCGTCGGCAGCACCGCGCGCGTCAGGTTGACCACGCCGAACAGGTTCGTTTCGATCTGGTCGCGGAAGTCGTCGGCGCCCATCTGCTCGAACGGCGCCGAATGACCGTAGCCCGCGTTGTTCACCAGCACGTCGAGACGGCCGAACGCATCGAGGGCAGCCGCCACCGCGTGTGCGGCCGCCGCTTCGTCGGTCACATCGAGCTCGACCGGCAGCAAGCGGTCGCCGTACTGTTCTTTCAGATCCGCGAGCCGAGCGGGATCGCGCGCACCGGCCACCAGCCGGTCGCCCGCCGCCAGCACCGCTTCCGAGATGGCGCGCCCCAAACCGCGTGCAGCCCCTGTCACCAGCCAGACTTTCGACATTTTCCACTCCTCGAGAAAGTTGAAACCACAAAAATGAATGATTACTCACTCATTAATATAAGCGAGGAAATGACCGTGTTCGTCATGCCTCGCCCTGCCTGAAACCGCCTTCCGTGGTCGCGGCGGCGTCCGAACCGGACGCGCCGCCGCTCCCCGCCTCCAGCTGACCGTTACGCCGGCCCCGGCTCACACCGCATGCAGCACGGCCCACAACGCGCGAAATCCGGCCTCCCGATACGCATCGGCCAGTGCCGGCTCGCGCGCGATCGACTCCATCGCCGTTTCCGCGATCGACGTGAACAGCGCCGCGCAGAACGCATGCGCGTCGCCGGCCTCCAGCCCGCCAGACGCGGCGGCGTGCTCCCGCAGCAGCGCATGCACCGAACCGAACCCTTCGGCGCCGGCCGCCCGATGCGCTTCGTCGATGCGGCCGCTCACGCCCAGCTGCCGCAGCGCGCGCCGCCCGTCCGGATTCGCGACGCCCCACGACACATAGCCGTTCCACGCATACCGCATCGCCTGTTCGGCCGGCGCGTGCTCCGGAAACCCGGTCATCATTGCTTCGCGCATCGCGGCCTTCAGGCTCAGGTACAGCGCGTTCAGCAGTGCATCCTTGGTCTCGAAATAGGTGAACACCGTGCCTTCCGCGACGCCGGCGAGCCGCGCGATGCGCGCGGTGGTCGCGCCCGCACCGTCCTCCGCGAGCGCGCGGGCGGCGGCGGCGAGGATGGCGTCGTGCTTGTCGGGGCTGCGCGGTCGGGCCACGTTGGATTCCTTTAATGAGTGAGCGCTCAATCATAAACATGCGGCCGTACGGAATGCAAGTCCTGTTACATACGCGGGAACCCGTACGCAATCGATCAAAAGCGTGCACTATTAGCGTTTTCACGTACTGGCGCGCCAACGCACCGGCGCCCGGCGCTTCGACGTTCGTTCCACGCTTACCCTGCTTCAGACCGCGAACCACTCATGACGAATAAGCCCAACCAGACCGAAGCCGACCAGCCCGTCGACATGATCATCTTCGGCGGCGGCGGCGACCTGGCCGCCCGCAAGCTGTTGCCCGCGCTGTACATGGCGCACCTGCACTGCAACCTGCCGCCGGAGACCCGCATCATCGCGGTCGGCCGCCGCGACTGGGGCATCGACGGCTACCGCAAGTTCATGGACGAGCAGTCGCGCCCGTTCATCGACGACAAGGCGTTCGACGCCGACGCATGGGCGCGTTTCCTCGACCTGTTCAAGTACGTGCTGATCGACGTGAGCGCGCCGGAAGACTACGCGCGCCTCGCCGAAGCGGCGCGCGGCGACGCGATCCGGGTGTTCTACCTGTCGACGTCGCCGGAGCTGTTCACGACGATCTGCGACAACCTGTCGGCCGCGCACCTCGTCGACGCGCGCTCGCGCGTCGTGCTCGAAAAGCCGCTCGGCCACGATCTCGCGTCGGCGAAGGCGATCAACGATGCGGTCGGCAAGCATTTCGCGGAATCGCAGATCTACCGGATCGACCATTACCTCGGCAAGGAAACCGTGCAGAACCTGATGGTGCTGCGCTTCGGCAACCCGATCTTCGGGCCGTTGTGGCAGGCGCCGAGCATCCGCAGCGTGCAGATCACGGTGGCGGAGACGGTCGGCGTCGGCAGCCGCGCGGGCTTCTACGACCATACCGGCGCGCTGCGCGACATGGTGCAGAACCACCTGCTGCAGCTGCTGTGCATCGTCGCGATGGAGCCGCCGGTGTCGCTCGACCCGGACGCCGTGCGCGACGAGAAGCTGAAGGTGCTGCGCTCGCTGCGGCCGATGGCGCTGTCGGACGTCGCGCGCGACACGGTGCGCGGCCAGTACACGGCCGGCGCGGTCGACGGCCAGCCGGTCAAGGGCTATCTCGAGGAAGACAACGTGCCGGCGGACAGCCACGCGGAAACCTTCGTCGCGCTGCGCGCGCACATCAACAACTGGCGCTGGGCGAACGTGCCGTTCTTCCTGCGCACCGGCAAGCGGCTGCAGCGCCGCCAGTCGGAAATCGTGATCGAGTTCGCCGACATGCCGTTCTCGATCATCCCGACCGGCCCGCGCCACTACAGCAACCGCCTCGTGATCCAGCTCCAGCCGGAGGAGTCGATCCAGCTGCAGATGCTCGCGAAGGAGCCGGGCAGCGGAATGAAGATGGTGCCCGTAAGCCTGAACCTCGACCTGCAGCAGGCGATTCCGGAACGACGCGCGGAAGCGTACGAACGGCTGCTGATCGACGTGATCCGCGGACGCCTTACGCACTTCATGCGCCGCGACGAGCTCGAGGCCGCGTGGTCGTGGGTCGAGCCGATCCTCGACGGCTGGAAGCAACTCGGCGATCGCCCGCGCCTGTACACCGCGGGCACGTTCGGGCCGGCGGCATCGTCGGCGCTGCTGGCGCGCGACAACATGTCGTGGTCCGAGGAAGCGTAACCCCTGCACGAAGGCGTGCCCGCGGCGCAAGCGCCGTGCGGCACGCCGGGTCACACCGGGTGCCCGCCGCCGGTCGCCCACCACCGGCCACCCGCCTCCCTTCCGGCGCGCCGCCGTTACAGCGGCCGCATCCATGCAGCCTTGCGCCGCGCCGCCGCATCGCTGCCGCTGCTCCCGCCGCCCAGCACCTCGATCATGTAATCGACGAACGACGCAATCCGCGACGAGATCGCGGTATTCCGGTAATACACCGCGTTGATCGGCTGTTCGACGTCGAGCGTCTGCCGCGCGAGCACCTGCACGAGCCGGCCGGCCTCGCGATCCTGCGCGGTCATGAAATCCGACAGGCACACGATGCCCGCGCCCTCCAGCGCGAGCTGCCGCAGCGTCTCGCCGCTCGACGACCAGATGCCGGGCTCGATGCGGCTCGGCTCGCCGTCCGTGCCGACGATCGGCCACACGTTCAGCGATTCGGGCTGCGTGAAGCCGAGCAGCGTGTGCTTGCCGAGATCCTCGACCTTGCGCGGCTGGCCGTGCGCCTCGAGGTACGCGGGGCTCGCGAGGATGCGCATCCGGCTGTTGCCGATCCGCCGGCTGTGCAGCGTCGAATCCTTGAGCCGGCCGATCCGGATCGCGACGTCGGTGCGCCGTTCGAGCAGGTCGATGATCCCCTCGTTGCTGTTCAGCTCGAGCTCGACCTTCGGGAAGCGTTCGCGGTAGCCGCGCACGAGCGGCACGATCACGTGCAGCATGAACGGCGTCGCGGCATCGACCCGCAGCCGCCCCGACGGCATCTCGCGCCGCGCGAGCATCTGCTCCTCGGCGTTCTCGACCGATTCGATGATCGCGCGCGCATCCTGCAGGAACGCGCGCCCCTCCTCGGTCAGTTCAAGCCGGCGCGTGGTCCGGCGCAGCAGCGTGGTCTTCAGCTTCTCCTCGAGCCGCGCGAGCGTGCGGCTCGCGGCCGACACGGTGAGGTCGAGCTGCTGCGCGGCAGCGGTGATCGAACCGGTGTCGACCACGGCGGCAAAGGCCTGGAGTTCGTCGAGCGTGATCTTCATTCTTGATCTGAAATCAAAACAATTTGGTTTATAGACCAGTTTTTCCGCAAAAGTAAAGTCGGCACACTGCGATCCATCCTGACTGGAACCTGGATCCCATCATGCCACTCGCCCTGCTTGCGCTGACCATCAGCGCCTTTGCCATCGGTACGACCGAATTCGTGATCGTCGGGCTGATTCCGACGATCGGCGCCGATCTCGGCGTCAGCCTGCCGTCGGCCGGCCTGCTCGTCAGCCTCTACGCGCTGAGCGTCGCGATCGGCGCGCCGCTCCTCACCGCGCTCACCGGCCGCGTGCCGCGCAAGACGCTGCTCGCCGCGCTGATGGCGCTCTTCACGGTCGGCAACCTCGTGGCCTGGCAGGCGCCGAGCTATGAATCGCTGATCGTCGCGCGCGTGCTCACCGGCCTCGCGCACGGCGTGTTCTTTTCGGTGGGCTCGATCATCGCGACCACGCTCGTGCCGAAGGACAAGGCCGCCAGCGCGATCGCGACGATGTTCAGCGGGATGACCGTCGCGTTCGTCGCCGGCATTCCGCTCGGCACCTTCATCGGCCAGCATTTCGGCTGGCGCGCGACGTTCCTGATCGTCGCGCTGTTCGGCCTCGTCGCGTTCCTCGGTGCGGTGGCCTTCGTGCCGCGCGGGCTCCCGCGGACGCCGCCGGCGCCGCTCGCGCGCCAGTTCCGCGTGCTTGCCCAGCCGCGCCTGCTGCTCGTCTACGGGATGACGGCGGTCGGCTACGGCGGCTCGCTGATCGCGTTCACCTACATGGCGCCGCTGCTCGAACAGATCGCCGGCTTCACGCCGTCGCAGGTCAGCCTTGTGCTCGTCGGCTACGGCGTGTCGGTCGCGTTCGGCAACGTATGGGGCGGCAAGCTGGCCGACAGCGTCGGCCCGGTCAAGGCGCTGAAGCGGATCTTCCTGCTGCTCGCGATCGTGCTGCTCGCGCTGACCTTCACGGTGCACGTGAAGTGGCTGGCGGTGCTGACGATGCTCGCGTGGGGCGCGGTCGCCTTCGGCAACGTGCCGGGCCTGCAGGTGTACGTCGTCAAGCAGGCGCGCCACTTCGCGCCGGACGCCACCGACGTCGCATCGGGCTTCAACATCGCCGCGTTCAACCTCGGCGTCGCGGGCGGCTCGTCGCTCGGCGGCCTGATCGTCGCGAACGTCGGCCTTGGCCATACGCCGTGGATCGCCGCCGCCGTCACACTCGGTGCGTTCGCGCTGACCGCGCTGAGCGGCCGTCTCGACCGCGGCGAGGGCTTGCCCGAACGCACGGCCGAACCCGTCGAACTCGCCCATTGAACGTCACTTTCCTTGCAGGAGCTCACCACCATGAATGCATCGAACCCACGCCCGCCGTTCGCCGGCAAGACTTTCGAAGTCCGTTACGACGGGCTCACCGCCCTCAACGCGTATGACGAGGACGGCCTCCGCATGCGCTACGAAATCACCGAAGGCGCGTACGCCGGCGCGAACGGCGAAGTCGCCTGTACGTGGCAGCACATCGCCGGTGAAACCTTTGCGATCTCGTGGCAGGAAGCCGACCGCGCGACGGTCGTGCACATCGACGATTTCGCCGCCGGCACGTCGCGCTCGTTCTTCACCGCGTCGTCGCTCGATTTCTACCGGCTCGAAGGCAGCTTGCGCGCGGTCTGAACGGAGGCGCCCGACCATGTCCACTTCACTCGACAAGCTCGCCGACGGCGGCTTCAGCATCGGCATCGAACTGCCGCTCGACAACGACTGGTCGCCGGCCGGCGACGCGAAGCGCCAGCATGACGGCCGCCGCCCCGGCGTGCCCGACCTGGAACGCCACGCCGAGCTCGCGCAACTGGCCGACACGCTCGGCTTCCGCGCGCTCTGGGTACGCGACGTGCCGGTGTACGACCCGTCATTCGGCGACGCCGCGCAGGTGTTCGAGACGTTCTCGTATCTCGGCTACCTCGCCGGCATCACGCGCGACATCCTGCTCGGCACGGCGGCCGTCGTGCTGCCGCTGCGCGAACCGCTGCTGACGCTGAAATCGGCCGCGACGATCCAGGAACTGAGCCACGGACGCCTGCTGCTCGGCGTCGCGAGCGGCGACCGGCCGGTGGAATATCCGCTGTTCGGCCGCGACTTCGCATCGCGCGGCGCGAACTTCCGCGATCAGATCGCGCTGCTGCGCGACGGCGCGCGCGGCCATCTGCCGCCCGGCCTCGACGTCCTGCCGGCCGCACGCTCGCCGGTACCGCTGCTGGTCGCGGGTCTCGCGCAGCAGACGCCCGCATGGATCGGTGAACACATGGACGGCTGCCTCGCCTATCCGGGCACGCCAGACGATCACCTGCACCGTGTCGCGAACTGGCGCGCGGTGGCCGGCAACAAGCCGTACGTGAGCTTCATCCATCTCGACCTCGCGGAAGATCCACACGAACCGCTGCAGCGACACCGCTTCGGCGCGCGCGCCGGGCGCGTCGCGCTGACGGAGGAACTCGTGGCGATGCGCGACGCGGGCGCGCAGCACATCGGCCTGCATTTCCGCCGCAACCGGCGTCCGCTCGACGAGACGATGGCCGAGATCGCATCCGACGTGCTGCCGGCATTCCACGCGAATGCGAATGCCGCTGCCGGCGCGAACGCGCGGACGGGCACCGCCTGAGGCCGGCACGCCGTCGGCCGAGCCGGATCCACGACCAATATTTGATTTCAAGTCAAATATTTTTGACCTCTAAAGGCGTTTATCTCATCAGTCTCGAACGCCAGAATGACTTCCATACCGCAATCGTTCCCCCTTCAGGAGCCCATGATGAGCACCATTCCCGCATTCGGCCTCGGTACGTTCCGTCTGCAAGGCCAGGTTGTCATCGACTCGGTCCGTAACGGCCTCGAAGTCGGATACCGCGCGATCGACACCGCACAGATCTACGGCAACGAAGCCGAGGTCGGCGAAGCGATCGCCGCGTCGGGCGTGCGCCGCGAAGACCTGTTCCTCACGACGAAGATCTGGGTCGACAACTACGCACCGGAAAAGCTGGTCGCCAGCCTCGAGGAAAGCCTGCGCAAGCTGCGCACCGATTATGTCGACCTGACGCTGATCCACTGGCCGGCCCCGGACAACGGCGTGTCGGTCCCGGCGTTCATGACCGCGCTGGCCGATGCGAAGGCGAAGGGCCTCACGCGCCAGATCGGAATCTCGAACTTCAACATCGAACTGACGCAGGAAGCGATCGCGGCGGTCGGCAAGGATGCGATCGCGACGAACCAGATCGAACTGAGCCCGTACCTGCAGAACCGCAAGCTGGTCGAGTTCCTCAACGCCAAAGGCATCCACGTGACGTCGTACATGACGCTCGCGTACGGCAAGGTGCTCGGCGACCCGGTGATCGGCGCGATCGCGAAACGCCACGACGCGACGCCGGCGCAAGTTGCACTCGCGTGGGCACTGCAGCTCGGCTACTCGGTGATTCCGTCGTCGACCAAGCGCGAGAACCTCGCCAGCAACCTGCTCGCGCAGACGCTGCGCCTGACCGACGAGGACATGGCGCAGATCGCCGCGCTCGAGCGCAACGGCCGCGAAGTCGACCCGGCCGGCCTCGCGCCGAAGTGGGACTAAGCGCGCCGCCCGCATTCTCCATTTGATCCGCCGTGGCCCGAAGGCCGCGGCACCGACAGGACACCACCATGACCCAGGACCCGCTGTTCCAACCGCTGCAATTCGGCGCGCTGACGCTGCCGAACCGCATCGTGATGCCGCCGATGACGCGTTCGCGCGCGAGCCAGCCCGGCGACGAAGCCAACGAACTGATGGCCGCGTATTACGCGCAGCGCGCAAGCGCGGGCCTGATCGTCAGCGAAGGCACCTACATCGCGCCGCTCGGCAAGGGCTACGCATGGACGCCCGGCATCCATACGCCTGCGCAGGTTGCCGGCTGGCGCAAGGTGACGGATGCCGTCCACGCCGCGCGCGGCCGCATCTTCGCGCAGCTGTGGCACGTCGGCCGGCTGAGCCACACGAGCCTGCTCGGCGGCCGCCAGCCGGTATCGTCGTCGCCGCTGCAGGCGAAGGGCGTGAACGTGTTCATCGCCGGTGAAGACGGCAGCACGCCGGGCTTCGTGCAGGCCTCCGAGCCGCGGGCGCTGTCCGTCGACGAAATCCGCGAGGTCGTCGATCAATACCGCGCCGCCGCCCGCCACGCGATCGAGGCCGGCTTCGACGGCGTCGAACTGCACGGCGCGAACGGGTATCTCGTGAACCAGTTCATCGACTCGAATGCGAACACGCGTACCGACGCCTACGGCGGCTCGCTCGAGAACCGGCTGCGCTTCCTGAGCGAAGTCACGCAGGCGCTGATCGAGGGCACCGGTGACGCGTCGCGCGTCGGCATCCGCCTCGCACCGCTGACCACGCTGAATGGCTGCGTCGACGACGATCCGGAGACGACCTATCTCGCCGCCGCGACGCTGCTCGGCGAACTCGGCGTCGGCTACCTGCACATCGCGGAAGCCGATTGGGACGACGCACCGCTGATGCCGGTCGAATTCAAGCAATGGCTGCGCGCCGCATACCCCGGCGTGCTGATCTACGCCGGCGCCTATACCGCCGAACGCGCCCGCGCAGCGATCGCCGCCGGCTGGGCCGACCTCGTCGCCTTCGGCCGCCCGTTCGTCGCGAATCCCGACCTGCCCGAGCGCCTGCGCACCGGCGCCGCGCTCACGCCGCACGACCGCAACACGCTGTTCGGCGGCGGCGCGGCAGGCTTGACCGACTATCCGACGCTCGCCCAGGCCGCGGCCTGAGCGGGCCGTCCAGCCACCCGAGACTGCTCATGAGAATCACGCTCCCTTCCCGCCTGGGTTTCGGCACCGCGCCGCTGGGCAACATGTATCGGGACATCCCGAACGACGAAGCGCTGGCCACGGTCGACGCGGCGTGGGACGCCGGTATCCGCTACTTCGACGCCGCGCCGCTGTACGGCGCCGGGCTCGCCGAGCTGCGCCTCGGCGAAGCGCTCGCCGGCCGTCCGCGCGATGAATATTCGCTCGGTACCAAGGTCGGCCGGCTCGTGCTCGACGAGCACGAGGATGCATCGCAACGCGATCTCGGCGAGAAGGGCGGGCTGTTCCGCCACGGCCTGCCGAACAGGATCGTCTACGACTACACCGAGGACGGCACGCTGCGCTCGATCGAGGCGAGCCTCGAGCGTCTGCGCACCGACCGCCTCGATACCGTGTGGATCCACGATCCGGCGATCGACTTCCACGGCGAGCGCTGGCTCGACGTGTTCGACGTCGCGATGTCGGGCGCGGCCAAGGCGCTCACGCGGCTGCGCGACGAGAAGGTCATCAAGGGCTGGGGCCTCGGCGTGAACCGGATCGAGCCGTGCGAACTCGCGCTCGAGCGCTCGGACCCGGACGGCTTCCTGCTCGCCGGCCGCTACACGCTGCTCGACCATGCTGGCGCACTCGAACGGCTGATGCCGGAAAGCGTCGCGCGCGGGCTCGGCATCATCGTCGGCGGTCCGTACAACTCCGGCGTGCTCGCCGGCGGCACCCACTTCGAATATCAGCCGGCCACGCAGGCCATGCTCGATCGCGTCGCGCGCATCCGGCAGACCTGCGAACGGTTCGGTGTCGACGTGCGCGCGGTGGCGCTGCAGTTCTCGCTCGCACATCCGGCGGTCGCGGCCGTGATCCCCGGTGCGAGCCGGCCCGATCGCATCGACGAGAACCTGCGGCTCGCGTCGGCGCCGATTCCAGCCGGCCTGTGGGACGCGCTGAAGACCGAACGCCTGATCGCGGAACACGCACCGACGCCGCCCGGCGCGGCCTGAGATTCGAAGATTGAATCGGACCGGCGCGGCGACTATCGCCGCGATTGCCATTTGCGCATTGCGGCCGGCGCGATTGGCGTCTAGCGTTTACGGGTTCGTCGACGGTTGCTCGTCACCCGACCTGAAAGGATGCCCGCCATGCAAAGCCGCTCCCTGAAAAGCGCCACGTTGCCGGCCGTCGTGGCCTGCGTTGCGCTGGCCCTCTGTACCGTGTCCGCCCGCGCCGACGAAGCCGCCGGTCTCGCGCCGCCCCAGCCGGCCGCGCCCGTTTTGTCGACGACCGCGGCCGGCGTGCAGGTCTACACGTGCGACTACGATGCCGGACACAAGCTCGCGTGGGTGTTCCAGCACCCGGAAGCGATGCTGTTCGATGCCGGCGGCACGCTCGTCGTCCGGCACGGCGCAGGGCCGTCGTGGGAAGCGACCGACGGCAGCCGGATCACCGGCAAGAAGCTCGCGGAAGCGCCTGGCGCGCACCCGGGCAGCATTCCACAACTCCTGCTCGCCGCGACGCCGGCCGCAACGGACGCGAAGGCCACGACCGGCGCGCTCGCCGGCGTGCGCTTCGTGCAGCGGCTCGATACCGCGGGCGGCACGCCACCGGAGGCGACGTGTTCGACCGAGCATGCGGTCGGCCGCTTTCCGTATTTCGCACGCTACGTGTTCCTGAAGTAACGCACGACGACGGCTGCCCGGATCCAGCGCGTTGCCGCCGCATCCATTCGATCAGGCATCCTTCGTTTCAACGATATCGCTCCGGCTGCGATGCAATGACTCAGCCTCAGCGAACCCGCATCGACAGTTCGACATCGCCGCCGAACGGCACCCGCCGAACGGCACCGACAGATAGCCGTTGCGTGGCTCGCGCACGCGCGACCGTCGACGCCTCGAACTCGCTCGTGATCACCCGGCCGCCGCCGTTGTCGCGCAGCGCGGCCGCGAGGCGCAGCCTCGATGAAAGACACTCGTAAGACTCGATGCATCACCCGCCCCCCGCCCGGCCCGCCGATCCCGCCTTCAAATAATCGCCTTAACGAATTCGAACTAGGCGTATACACGCGTTCCGCGACGACGAAGCCCGGTTGCACGCCGATATAAGCGCTGCGACATGCGCTGCATGCTCTTCCCCCAATGGGACGCGATGGGCCGTTCGCCTAACCTTCGCTACGGCAAAGCACACGTGACAGGTCGACCGCACCACGCGTCGTACGACGCGACACCCTCGCACCCGCCTCGCAGCGCGTACGACGACACGAATCACGTCATGCGTCCCCACGACGTTGCCGATTATTTCAACCAGATACGAGACACCCTGATGACGGTCCGCTACAGGCCGTTTCAGCATGCTGATAAAGGAGCAAGCTCATGAGTGATACCCCGGTGCAGCCGACGGTCGGCGTCGGCGCGGAAGAAACGGACCTCGGCACCACGGGAGTCATCGACCGGTACTTCGACATTTCGTCGCGCGGCAGCACGCAGCGTCGCGAAATCGTCGCGGGCGTGACCACGTTCCTCGCGATGGTCTATTCCGTGTTCGTCGTGCCCGGCATGTTCGGCAAGGCCGGCTTCGACACGAGCGCGGTATTCGTCGCGGTCTGCCTCACCACCGCCTTCGGTTCGCTGCTGATGGGCCTGTGGGCGAAGCTGCCGATCGCGATCGGCTGCGCAATTTCGCTGACGGCGTTCACCGCGTTCGGCCTCGTGCTCGGCAAGGGCCTGCAGCCGACCGTCGCGCTCGGCGCCGTGTTCCTGATGGGCCTCGTGTTCACGGGCATCTCGGTCACGGGCGTGCGTTCGTGGATCCTGCGCAACCTGCCCGCGGGCGTCGCGCACGGCACCGGGATCGGCATCGGCCTGTTCCTGCTGCTGATCGCGTCAAACGACGTCGGTCTCGTGATCAAGAACCCGGGCGCCGGCCTGCCGGTCTCGCTCGGCCAGATCACCGCGTTCCCGGTCATCATGTCGGTCGTCGGCCTCGCCGCGATCTTCGGGCTCGAGAAGCGTCGCGTGCCGGGCGGCATCCTGCTCGTCGTGGTCGGGATCTCGCTGATCGGCCTCGCGTTCGATCCGGCCGTGAAGTATCGCGGCGTCTTCGCGCTGCCGTCGCTGAGCGCACCTGGCCACGCGTCGCTGATCGGCGCGATGGACATCAAGGGCGCGCTGTCGATGGCCGTGCTGCCGAGCGTGCTGGCGCTCGTGATGACCGCCGTGTTCGACGCGACCGGCACGATCCGCGCGGTCGCGGGCCAGGCGGGCCAGCTCGACGAGAACGGCCGGATCATCAACGGCGGCCGCGCACTGACCGCCGATTCCATCAGCTCGATCTTCTCCGGCTTCCTCGGCGGCGCGCCGGCCGCGGCCTACATCGAGTCGAGCGTCGGCGTGGCCGCCGGCGCGAAGACGGGCCTCGCGGCCGCGGTGGTCGGCCTGCTGTTCCTGGTCGTGATGTTCTTCTCGCCGCTCGCGGGCCTCGTGCCGTCGTACGCAACGGCGCCCGCGCTGATGTACGTCGGCCTGCTGATGCTCGGCAGCGTGAGCAAGCTGCACATGGACGACATGGTCGACGCGATGTCGGGCCTCGTGTGCGCGGTGTTCATCGTGCTGACCGCGAACATCGTGACCGGCATCATGCTCGGTTTCTCGACGCTCGTGATCGGCCGCGTCGCCAGCGGAGAATTCCGCAAGCTCAACGTCGGCACCGTGCTCATCGCGGCCGTGCTCGTCACGTTCTATCTCGGCGGCTGGGCGATCTGACCGCGGATCATGCGCGACGCCGCCGGCGAAAAGGACGGCGCGCATCGGGACGACACCGTCTCCTCCACCATCGTCATTGATGGTCTCCAGGCCTGGAAACGCGTGCTTCCAGGCCTTTTTTGTCGGCGCCGCCGGGGTTCCGCCCCGTGTTGTCCGGTCGACGCGGAAAGCCGCGGCGGCATGCGTCGCCTCGCGATTCCCCACGCAGTGCTACGATCGCGCTTTGTCCTCCGGAACCCTCATGAATCCGTTCGGCATCGCCTGCGAATCGGACACGCGGAACGCGGCGCACAAGCCGCCGTTCATCCCGTCGTTCGGGTTCGTCGAAATTCACGAATCGCGGCCGATCGACGCGTCGCCGTCGCGCATCATCGACGCCGTGGCCGCGCTCGACATGCGCGCCGACCCGGTCATCGACGCGCTGCTTGCCGTGCGCGAATCGCCGGCGGCCATCGCCCGCGCGCTGCGCAACCGCCCCGCCCAAGCCGAGCGCGCCCGCTTCGGCTTCGATACGTTCACGCTGCTGCATCGCGACGACACGTCGCTGTCGCTGGGGCTCGTCGGCCGCTTCTGGCGCCCGACACCCGACGTGCGGACGATCGACGACGCCGCGGCGTTCGTCCGGCACGACGATCCGAATGACGCGAAGCTGGTGCTGCGGTTCGAGGTCGTCGGACTGCCCGCCGGCACGCGACTGCTGCGCACCGAGACCTTCGTGCACTGTCCGAGCATCCGCACGCGCCTGCTGTTCCTGCCGTACTGGCTCACGATCCGGCTTGCGAGCGGCTGGATCCGTCGCCGCACGCTCGCGGCCGTCGAACTGGCACTCGCCTGATACACGGGGTGGCCGTCCAACATCGGCGGGATACGCCGCATCGCGATGGGCATCGACAACACGACGAACACGCACGCGCCGTCATTGGCAATCCTGATCGGTCAGCCGTCGGTCGCGACGAAACGATTCCGTGCCCAGCTCCGCGATTTTTGTTCCGCCCCGCGCCCGCCGTCGCGGCGCGCTACCCTGTCGATCTTCGCGCCGGCGCCCCGGCCCGCCGCCAGATCCGAACCGATCGATGACCCGCATCCGAAACCACCTGAACATCGCGCAGCTCCAGGCGTTCGTCTCCGCCGCGCATCACAAGAGCCTGCGCGCCGCCGCACGCGAACTCGGCGTCACGCAGCCCGCGATCACGCATACGATCCGCGAACTCGAAACGGCGCTGAACGCGGAACTGCTCGTGCGCAGCGTGCGCGGCGTCGAGCTGACCGCGTGCGGCCATGCGCTGCTGCCGCGTGCCGAGCAGCTGCTCGGCGACATGCGCCGCACCGTCGAGGCCGTCGAGCAGGTGAAAGGGGAAATGTCGGGGCGCGTCGCGGTCGGCACGATGCCGTCGATCGCGCTGACCGCGCTGCCGCACGCGGTCACGGCCTTCCGCCGGTCGATGCCGAACGTCAGCCTGCATCTGGAGGAAGTGACGGTGCCCGACGCGCTCGCGCAGCTGCGCAACGGCACGCTCGACATCGCTGCGATGCACCATGTGCCCGCGCTCGACCGCGATTTCACGCAGGTGCCGCTGCTGTCGACCGAGTTCACCGTGGTGATGCGCGAAGGCCATCCGCTCGCGCACGCGCGCCGTTTAGAGGAATTACTCGACGCCGAATGGATCGTCACGGTCGGCGCCGAGCAGTTCCCGCACAGCGTGATGATCGCGATGTTCGAGGCGCGCGGGCTGCCGCTGCCGAAGCGCCTGCTGCGCTCGCCGATGTCGTTCGCGGTGACGCTCGGGCTCGTCGCGCGCTCCGACGTGATCGGCTGCTTCACGCGCCCGCTGGCCGCGATGGTGGCGCCGCTCGGCATCCGCACGGCCGACCTCGACGAAAGCATGCCGCGCTTCGACCTGTCGATCATCGCGCGCCGCGACCTGCTGCCGACGCCCGCCGTATCGCAATTCGTCACCTGCCTGCAGCGCGCGGTCAACGAAACGCTCGGTTGAATCGTTCCTTCCTCTGAAACGGTCGCACGCCGCACGCGCGGCCGTCGGGTCCGGTATCGGGGCATGTCCTAGGCGCCCTGCCGGTATTTTGTCTTGATAATCTTGCGCACGTCGCGCGCCCGCATCGGGCAGCGAAACGGACAGTCCGACGCGAAGCCGCGCCGGACCGAAGGCTTACGGCGCGGCACAACCGCGCACCCATCGAACAAAACGAGGAGTCACCGAAGTGAAAAAGATTCTTGCGGCTGTGACCGTGGCCCTGCTCGCCGTCTCGGCCGGCACTGCATACGCGAAGGACTGGACGACCGTGCGCTTCGGCGTCGACGCGAGCTACCCGCCTTTCGAATCGAAAGATGCGAGCGGCAAGGTGGTCGGCTTCGACGTCGATCTCGGCAACGAGATCTGCCGCCGCATGAACGCGAAGTGCGTGTGGATCGAAAACGACTTCGACGGGATGATCCCGGCGCTGAAGGCCCGCAAGTTCGACGGCGTCCTGTCGTCGATGTCGATGACGCCGGCGCGCCAGGAACAGATCGCGTTCTCGGAGAAGCTGTTCAACACGCCGACGCGCCTCGTCGCGAAGAAGGGCGCGGGCCTGCTGCCGACGGCTGAATCGCTGAAGGGCAAGTCGGTCGGCGTCGAGCAGGGCACGATCCAGGAAACCTACGCGAAGACCTACTGGGCGCCGAAGGGCGTGAAGGTCGTGCCGTACCAGAACCAGGACCAGGTCTACGCCGACCTGATCGCGGGCCGTCTGGACGCCGCGCTGCAGGACGCGGTGCAGGCCGATATCGGCTTCCTGAAGACGCCGCGCGGCGCGGGCTTCGATTTCGCGGGCAAGGACATCGACGATCCGAAGACGCTCGGCAACGGCGCCGGCATCGGCCTGCGCAAGGAAGACGCCGACCTGAAGGCGAAGATCGACGGCGCGATCTCCGGCATGCGCAAGGACGGCACGTACGACAAGATCGCGAAGAAGTACTTCGATTTCGACGTGTACGGCAAGTAACACCGCGCAACGCGCGCTTCGCATCCGCGCAGACGGGCTCCGCAAGGAGCCCGTTTTTTTTGCTCGCAGGCGACCGAAAGCTGCGAAAAACGCATGAACGCAGGGCCGCGCCGAGGTTATTTTTTTACACATCAACCCAATGATTCATAAAGGAAAACGGCATGCCGGTCGGGCGGTTTGATAGGTTCGCGGAAGGCAACGTACAATCGATCTTCCACGCATAGGATCACTCGCGGCTGCGCCGCCCTCCCCTCATCATGCAAACGCAGACCCATCCGCTGATTTCCCCCGCCGTCGGCACCGAACGCCAGATCACGAGCTTCCACTACGGCCCGCGCGGCGGCAAGAAGGTCTACATCCAGTCGTCGCTGCACGCGGACGAACTGCCCGGCATGCTGGTCGCCGCGCTGCTGCGCCGCAAGATCGCCGCGCTCGAGACGGCCGGCAAGCTGCGCGGCGAAGTGGTCATCGTCCCCGTGCCGAACCCGATCGGCCTGTCGCAACACGTGTTCGGCGATCACCTCGGCCGCTTCGAGCTCGGCTCGATGCAGAACTTCAACCGCAATTTCTACGATCTCGCGGCACTCGTGCTGCCGCGCATCGAACGCCGCCTGACGAACGACGCGCAGCGCAACCTCGCCGCGGTACGCGCCGTGATGCGCGAAGCGCTCGACGAACAGAAGCCTCGCACCGAGCTCGAATCGCAGCGCCTCGCGCTGCAGAAGCTGTCGTTCGACGCCGACATCGTGCTCGACCTGCATTGCGACAGCGACGCGGTGATGCATCTGTATACGAACCCCGATCTGTGGGAAGACGTCGAGCCGCTGTCGCGCTATCTGGATGCGCAGGCGTCGCTGCTCGCGCTGAATTCGGTCGGCAATCCGTTCGACGAGATCCACAGCTTCTGCTGGTCGGATCTGCGCGGCCGGTTCGGCGATCGGTTCCCGATCCCGAACGGCGCGATTTCCGTCACGGTCGAACTGCGCAGCGAGCGCGACGTGTCGTACGAATTCGCGGAAAAGGACTCGCAGGCGATCGTCGAATACCTGACCGAGCGCGGCGTCATCGACGGCACGCCCGCGCCGCTGCCGCCGCTCGCGCATCCTGCCACGCCGCTCGCGGGCACCGATCCGCTCGTCGCGCCGGTGTCGGGCGTGATCGTGTTCCGCACGCCGGTCGGCGCGTGGATCGAGGCCGGCCAGGACGTGGCCGACATCGTCGATCCGCTGACCGATCGCGTGATCACGCTCAAGAGCAGTGTGTCAGGCGTGCTGTACGCGCGCCAGATCGTGCGCTTCGCGACCGCCGGGATGGAAGTCGCGCGGATCGCCGGCGCGACGCCGATCCGCACCGGGTCGCTGCTGTCGGCCTGAACCGCCTGAGCCGCCTGAGCGGCCGGCCCGCGTGCCGCATCACGGCGCGCACCAACGAAATCGCCCGCTTGCGCGGGCGATTTGCTTTTCGGCCTGGCAGGTTGCCCGGCGACGCGGCCGGGCCAACGGCTGGCGTTCAGAACGCCGGCACGATCGCGCCGCCGAACTTCTGGTCGATGAACTTGCGCACGTCGTCCGATTCATAGGCCGCGACGAGTTTCTTCACCCACGGCTTGTCCTTGTCCTGCGCGCGCACCGCGATCAGGTTCGCGTACGGCCCGCGCAGGTCCTCGATCGCGATCGCATCCTTCACCGGCGTGAGCCCGGCCTTCACTGCGTAGTCGGTGTTGATCGACGCGGCGTCGAGGTCGGGCAGCGCGCGCGGCAGTTGCGCGGCATCGAGTTCGACAATCCTGATCTTCTTCGGATTCTCGGCGACGTCGAGCGGCGTCGCGTTGACGCCGTTCGTGCCGGCGCCCGCCTTCAGCCTGATCACCCCGGATTTCTGCAGCAGCAACAGCGCGCGGTTGCCGTTCGACGGATCGTTCTGGATCCCGACCTTCGCGCCGGCCGGCAGGTCCTTCAGCGACTTGAGCTTGTTCGAATAGAAGCCCATCGGCGCCGTGTAGGTCAGCCCGACGTTGACGATCCTGTAGCCGCGCTGCTTGATCTGGCTGTCGAGAAACGGCTGGTGCTGGAAACCGTTCGCATCGAGGTCGCCCGCATCGAGCGCCGCGTTCGGCTGCACGTAGTCGTTGAATTCGATGACCTTGATCGCGAGGCCTTCGCGAGCGGCGACTTTCGTCACCTCGGTCCAGATCTGCGCGTCGGGGCCGCTCATCGTGCCGATCTTCAGCGTCTGCGGGTCGGCGTGCGCGCCGGGCGCGGCAAAGGCCAGCGCCGCGGCGAGCGCGCCGAGGCCGGTCAGGATCGAATGTCGCATGGTGTCCTCTTGTCCCGTGTCGTTGTTGAAGCGCGCATCGTGGCACGGGGCCGGAACGGCACCAACCAAGCTTATTTCATGTGCATATTCCCCATCCCGATCGACGCTCAGGCGGAATCGGTATAACTCCCCGCTGTACAACCGGGCAGAATTCAGTGTCGCGTCGGCACCACAGATTCGTCATATGACAAGGCTGTCACATTCATTACGTGGCCCGCCGATAAAGTTGCGACCGGTCCGTGAAAGCGCCCATAGAGAGCGCCGGAACCGCAACTGGACACGCCATTTATTCGCTCGGAGAATCCTTTGAACAAGAAACTGTTGACCATCGCCATCCTCGCAGCAACGGCTGGCGCGGCGCACGCACAAAGCAGCGTGACCCTGTACGGTGTCATCGATGCCGGTATCAGCTACGTGAACCACAGCAAGACCGCGAACGGCGGCAGCGGCAAGCTGTTCAAGTACGACGACGGCGTGGCCCAGGGCAGCCGTTGGGGCCTGCGCGGCACCGAAGACCTCGGTGGCGGCCTGAAGGCGATCTTCGTGCTTGAAAACGGCTTCAACAGCGGCAACGGCACGATCGGCCAGGGTGGCGCGATCTTCGGCCGTCAAGCCTACGTCGGCCTGAGCCAGTCGCAATACGGCACGGTCACGTTCGGCCGCCAGTACTCGTTCTCGACCGACATCCTCGGCTCGAACTACTCGACGGGCGGCAACACGGTCGCGGGTAACTACGCGTACCACGTGAACGACATCGACCAGCTCACGTCGAGCCGCATCAACAACTCGGTAAAGTTCCAGAGCGCGAACTACGCCGGCTTCACGTTCGGCGCGTTGTACGGCTTCTCGAACTCGACCGACTTCGCCGGCGCACCGTCGACGACGACGGGCACCACGACGACGGCCGGTTCGTCGCGTGCATACAGCTTCGGCCTGAACTACGCGAACGGCCCGTTCGCCCTCGGCGCCGCCTACACGGACATCCGCTTCCCGAGCCAGTCGACGCCGGCATTCTCGACGTCGATCGCGAACATCGCGCTGACGAACATCCGCGACCTGCGCACGTACGGCGTCGGCGGCCGCTACATCTTCGGCCCGGCAACGGCATGGCTGCTCTGGACGCGCACGCAGTTCACCCCGATCGCCGCCGGTGCATCGGGCACGTTCTACAACGCCTATGAAGCAGGTGTGAAGTACGCGATCACGCCGGCCCTGTCGGCAGCAGCGGGCTACACGTACACGAACGCGACGCAAAGCGGCAGCTCCGCGCACTGGAACCAGGGCAACCTGGGCCTCGACTACGCACTCAGCAAGCGTACGGACGTGTACGGCCTGGTGGTCTACCAGAAGGCGTCGGGCAACAACGTGCAGGCGCAGATCGGTTCGAGCACGAGCTACTTCAGCACGTCGGGCAACGGTTCGTCGAACCAGCTGGCCGCGCGCGTCGGTATCCGTCACAAGTTCTAAAGCATCCGCTTAACTATCCGCTCATTTCGCGGATGACGACGGCAAGCAGCGCCCCGCTCCCCGCGGGGCGCTTTTTTATGGACTTTTAAGTTTCGCTTAATTCTGGGCTGAGAGGATGCTCTCACCCCCCCTGTTGGCCGCCTGAGCATCGGCGGCTTTTTTTTTGAGTCCCACTACACGGCACCGCCATCAACTGCCCGCAAGACAGGATCGGAGGCCAAGATGATCGAAGATACCGTTTTCAGCCATCTGCACGCGATTCTGACGTGCCAACATTCGCTGCCGGTCCAGAGCTGCCGCGTGTCTGTGGAAATGCAGCGCCCATGGGGCCGTCCGTACCGGCTCGTCGAATGGACGATGCATCTCGACGCGCCCGCGCGGCGCCAGATCGTGCCGGCCGAATCGACCGACGAAGAGATCGCCGAGGTCGTCGCGTCGCACGTGCCCGGCCGCCTGTACGGCGACGGCCGGCTGCAGTTCTGATCCCCCCTTTACATGCGTCGCTGCCGGCGTCGCAACCGGCCCGCACGCATCGTGCGGCACTCGGTCTCGTTTGACGCGGCAACGAAGTCTGCTACGCTGCGCGTTTTCGTCCACGCAACACACGATGGAAAACGCATTCAACGAACGCGGCGTGATGGTCACGCGCAACGGCCTGTCGGCCGCCGGCCAGGTCTTCCCCCTGCGTGACATCCGCAACGTCGATGTCGTCAAGATCCCGAAGAATCGCCTCGTGCCGTCGCTGATCTCGCTGATCGGCGTGGTCGCCGCCATCGCCGGCGGCATCGGCGGATCGAGCGCCGCGCTGGTCGTCGGCGTGATGCTCGCCGTCGTCGGCTATCTCGCCTGGACCACGCAGGACGTCACGTACCGGCTGATGGTCGAGATGTCCGACGGCAAGCGCGAAGCGCTGTCGAGCGTCGATGCCGAATTCGTCGAGCGCGTCGCGCAGGTCGTGCGCGATGCACGGACGGCGACGGCCGCCGGCTGATTTCCGCTGCGCGCGCCGACCGTCTACCGCCTACCATGAAATGAGCGGCACACCGCCGCGTCGTTCGAGGAGGTCGGCATGAACCCCCAATCGCTGTCCGGCATGCTGCGCGCGCAGGAACTGCTGCTCGTCTCGATGATCCGGGCGCTCCCTCCCGATGCACGCAGCGCGCTCGTCGACCTCTACGCCGAACAGCTCGCGTTCGCCGAACAGACCGGCTTCGAAGGCCACGGCGATCGCGCGACGCACGACGCGTTCATCGCGCATGCGCGCAACCTGCTGATTCGTATCGAATCGCTGGCCTAGGGCCTGCTTATGCCCATAGCGGGCCTGCACCGGCCCGCTTCTCCCGAATTTCCCCCCGCGCGGCTCGCCCGATCCGCGCCGGCAACGCGCGTCCCGACACGCCGTGTTTCATTCTTGTATTGCGAATAAGTCTCATTTACACTGCGAGACTCATCAGTTCCCTTTCAATTCGCCGTTCGGCGCCTGTCGCGCGCGAACGGGCCAGCCAGGTGAACGCGTCACCCAGCCAGCCTTCGGGCTCGTTATCGTCAATGGGAGACCACCTGTGCATTGCTATACGCTGGCGCGGCGGCCGATCTGTGCCGCGCTGTTCGGTGCGTTCGGCCTGTCCGCCGCCCCGGCTCATGCCGATTCGTCGCCGCAAGGCGCCAACCCGCCACCTGCCGTCCTGACCACCGCCGCCGCGTCCATGCGCGGCGATGCGGCGCTGCTCGACCCCGTCACCGTCACGGCCACCCGCACCGCCACCGCCGCGAGCCGCACGGCCGCGTCCGTGTCGGTGATCACCGACGACGATCTCGAGGAACAGCAGGCCACCACCATCAAGGACGCGCTGCGCTACGAGCCGGGCGTCACGGTACGCCGCACCGCGTACCGCCCCGGCAGCGCCGCGCTCGGCGGCGGCCGCGACGGCGATTCGAGCATCAACATCCGCGGCCTCGAAGGCAATCGCGTGCTGCTGATGGAAGACGGCATCCGCCTGCCGAACGCGTTCTCGTTCGGGCCGCTCGAAGCCGGCCGCGGCGACTACGCGGATCTCGACATGCTCAAGCGCATCGAGGTACTGCGCGGGCCGGCATCGGCGCTGTACGGCAGCGACGGGCTGACCGGCGCGGTGAACTTCATCACGAAGGATCCGCGCGACCTGCTGTCGATCTACGGCAGGCCCGCCTACTTCTCGTTCCGGCCGAGCTACGACTCGGCCGACCGCAGCGTCGGCGCGACGGTGTCGGCCGCGGGCGGCAACGACCGCGTGCAGGGAATGATCATCGCCGACGGCCGGCGCGGCCATGAGGTCGACACGCGCGGCGGCAACAATTCGGCGAGCACGCTGCGCACGACGTCGAACCCGCAGGACGTCTATTCGGAATCGCTGCTCGGCAAGCTCGTGCTGACGCCCACCGCGCGCGACACGATCAAGTTCGCCGCCGAAACCGTGCAGCGCCGGGTGAGCACCGACGTGCTGTCCGCGATCAACCGGCCGGCCACGCTCGGCCTCATGACGTACGACCGGCTCGAGCGCAACCGCTTCAGTGTCGACTACGACTTCCGCGACGAAGCGTTCCGCTGGTTCCAGACCGCGCACGCGCAGCTCTACTATCAGGACGCGAAGCAGGACCAGTTCGCATTCGAGACGCGCGGCACGCAGCCTTCGCGCTCCCGCGACAACCAGTACCAGGAGCGCACGGTCGGGGGCGCCGCGTTCGCCGAAAGCGGCTTCTCGACCGGCCCGCTCGCGCACAAGCTGCTGGTCGGCGTCGACGGCAGCCTGTCGCGCGTGACGAACATGCGCGACGGCACGGTGCCGGGCGTCGGCGAAGCGTTCCCGAACAAGGCGTTTCCCGATACCGACTACACGCTGTTCGGCGCGTTCGTGCAGGACCGGATCGGCTACGGCCGCCTGCTGGTCACGCCGGGACTGCGCTTCGATACGTATCGGCTGAGCCCCACGCAGAACGATCCGCTGTTCACCGGCACCGCGGTGTCGACGAGCGCGAACGAAGTGTCGCCGCGCGTCGCGGTGCTCTACGAGATCACGCCCGCGCTGATTCCGTACGCGCAGTACGCGCACGGCTTCCGCGCGCCGACGCCCGACCAGGTGAACAGCAGCTTCTCGAACCCGGTGTACGGCTACACGTCGATCGGCAATCCGAACCTGAAGCCCGAGACCAGCGACACGTTCGAAGCGGGCCTGCGCGGCAAGGCCGGCACCGGCTACGGCGTCGTGCGCTACAGCGCGGCCGCGTTCACCGGCCGCTACCGCAACTTCATCTCTCGCACGACGATCGCGGGCAGCGGCCGCCCGGCCGACCCGTTCGTGTTCCAGTACGTGAACTTCGCCGACGCGCGCATCCACGGTCTCGAAGGCCGCGCCGAATGGATCATGCCGAACGGCATCACGCTGAAGACGGCGATGGCGTTCACCAGGGGCTCGACGCAGAACGACGGCGCCGCGAGCCAGCCGCTGAACACGGTCAATCCGTTCTCGGCAGTGTTCGGCGTGCGCTACGAACCCGGCGAACGCTGGTTCGTGCAGACCGACCTGCTGTTCCAGGCCGCGAAACGCAACAAGGACATCGACAAGTCCGACTGCTCGAACAAGGCGTGCTTCGCGCCGCCGTCGTCGTTCGTCGTCGACCTGCGCGGCGGGTACCGCTTCAACAAGCACGTGAGCGCGACGATCGGCATTCGCAACCTGTTCGACCGCAAGTACTGGAACTGGTCGGACGTGCGCGGCATCACGGCCGATTCGCAGGTGCTCGACGCGTATACGTCGTCCGGACGCACCGTCGCCGTCAGCATGAAAGTGGATTTCTGATGCGCGCTGTCGCGCGTTCCTACCCAACCGTTACTTGAAGGAGTCCGACATGATGCATTCCGCCCTTCCCGGTCAGCCGGCCACGCCGGCGCGCGCGTCCGCCGCGTTGCGCGACGCATTCGTCACGCTCAAGGCCGAGCGCCAGCTTCGCAACCGCGACGTCGCGCAGGCACTCGGCGTCAGCGAGGGCGAGGCGCTCGCCGCGTTCGTCGGCGAACACGTGGTGCGGCTCGACGCGCGCTTTCCGGCGATGTTCGAGGAAATGCCGCGCCTCGGCCGCGTGATGGCGCTCACGCGCAACGATACGGCCGTTCACGAGAAAGACGGCGAATATGCGCAGATGAGCCACGACGGCCCGGTCGGCCTCGCGCTCGGCGAAATCGACCTGCGCATCTTCTACCGTCACTGGGTGTCCGCGTTCGCGGTGTGCGACGAGACCGCGCACGGTCCGCTGAAGAGCCTGCAGTTCTTCGACGCGCAAGGTCATGCGATCCACAAGGTCTACCTGCGCGCGCACAGCAATCACGCGGCGTACGACGCGTTCGTCGAGCGCTGGCGCGCGGCGTCGCAGGAGCCGGGGCTCGACGTCGTGCCCGCCGCGGCGAAAACGCCAGAGCGCGCCGATACCGAGATCGACGTCGCGGGCTTTCGCGCCGCGTGGGACGCGATGACCGACACGCACCAGTTCTTCGGCATCACGCAGCGTTTCGGCGTGAGCCGCCTGCAGGCGCTGCGCCTCGCCGATCCTCGATACGCGTATCCGGTCGAAGCGGCGCGCGCGTTGCGTCACGCGCTCGAACAGGCCGCGCAAAGCGGCCAGCCGATCATGGTGTTCGTCGGCAATGCAGGGATGATCCAGATCCACACGGGCCCCGTCGCGAACGTGCGCGAGGTCGGCGCGTGGATCAACGTGCTCGATCCGGGCTTCAACCTGCACGTGCGCGAAGACCTGATCGCCGCCGCATGGGTCGTGAAGAAACCGACGAGCGACGGCATCGTCACGTCGCTCGAGCTGTTCGACCGGCAGGGCGACCACGTCGCGCTGCTGTTCGGCGAGCGCAAGCCGGGCCAGGTCGAACGCGACGACTGGCGCGCGCTCGTCGCGACGCTGCCGTCGGCGGCGCGCGGAGACGCACGGTGAGCGCGCGCTCGTTCCTGCCGCGGCGCCGCGTCGTGCTCGCGAGCGCGGTCGCCGGTGCGCTCGCGGGTGCGCTGCCCGGCCGCGCGCTCCCGCAAGCGTCCCAGGCCGCGCCGAAACGCGTCGTCGTGATCGGCGGCGCGCTCGCGGAAACCGCGTTCGCGCTCGGCGGCGGCGACGCACGCGGTTACCGGCTCGTCGGCACCGACACGACCTGCACGTACCCGGACGCCGCGAAGCGCCTGCCGAAGGTCGGCTACCAGCGCGCACTGTCGGCCGAGGGGTTGCTGTCGCTGCGCCCCGATCTCGTGCTCGCGTCGGCGGAGGCCGGCCCGCCCGCCGCGATCGCCCAGGTGAGAAGCGCGGGCGTCGCGGTGACGAGGTTCGACGAGCGGCACGACGTCGACTCGGTGCGCGCGAAGCTCACCGGCGTTGCGCAGGCACTCGACGTGCGCGACGCGGGCACAACGCTGCTGCAACGCTTCGATCGCGACTGGCAGGCCGCCCGCGCCACGGTCGCCGCGCGCGCGCCCGGCGGCGCGCAGCCGCCGCGCGTGCTGTTCGTGCTGAACCATACCGGCAACCAGGCGCTCGTCGCCGGCCAGCGCACGGCCGCCGACGCGATGATCCGCTATGCGGGCGCGCGCAATGCGATGCAGGGCTTCGATCACTACAAGCCGCTGACGACCGAGGCACTCGCCGCCGCCGCACCCGACATCGTGCTGATTTCCGACGAAGGGCTCACGGCGGTCGGCGGCCGCGCCGCGCTGCTCGCCGCGCCCGGCTTCGACGCGACGCCGGCCGGCCGCGCGCAGCGGGTCGTGTCGCTCGATGCGCTGTTCCTGCTCGGCTTCGGTCCGCGCCTGCCGCTCGCCGTCACGACCCTGCACCGGCGCCTGTCGGATGCGCTCGCCTGATTCCGGATCGTCCCGATGCCCGTCCATGCTTCGCCTTTCCCCGCGCGGTCACCCACCTCGCCCACCTCGCGCTCCGGCGCCGCACGCGTCGGCACGTCGCGCCGCTTCGCGCCGTTCGCGCTGGCCGCGCTCGCTTGTCTCGTGTGCGCGATGTCCGTCGTCGCGCTGTGCGTCGGCGCCTATCGCATTCCGCTCGCGGAAGCATGGGCCGCGCTGAGCGGCGACCCGGCCGCGCAACAGGCGCGTGCGGTGCTGGTCGACATCCGTGCGCCGCGCGTCGTGCTCGCGCTGCTGGTCGGCGGCGGCTTCGGCGCGGCCGGCGCCGCGATGCAGGCGCTGTTCCGCAATCCGCTCGCCGATCCGGGGCTCGTCGGTGTGTCGAGCGGCGCGGCGCTCGGCGCGACGACGACGATCGTCCTGGGCCCCGCGCTGTTCGCCGCGCATGCGAGCGCGGCCGTGCTGCCCGTCGCCGCGTTCGCGGGCGCGCTCGCGGTCGCAGCGCTCGTCTACCGGCTCGCCGCGTCGCGCGGCCGGCTCGCGCTGCCGCTGCTGCTGCTCGCCGGCATCGCGATCAACGCGCTGGTCGGCGCGGCGATCGGGCTGATTACATTCGTCGCCGACGATGCGCAGTTGCGTTCCCTGACGTTCTGGAGCCTCGGCAGCCTCGGCGGCACGCAATGGTCCGCGCTGGCGGCCGTCGCGCCATGCGTCGCGATCGGCTGCGTGCTGCTCGCGCGCGACCGTGACGCGCTCAACGCGTTGCAGCTCGGCGAGACCGAAGCATTGCATCTCGGCGTGCCCGTGCAGCGGCTCAAGCGGCGCGTGCTCGTCGCGGTTGCGCTGGCGGTCGGCGCGCTCGTGTCGTGCGCGGGCATCATCGGTTTCATCGGCCTCGTCGCGCCGCACTGCGTGCGCCTCGCATGCGGCCCCGATCAGCGCGTCGTGCTGCCCGGCGCCGCGTTGCTCGGCGCATTGCTGACGCTCGCCGCCGATCTTGCCGCGCGCACGGTCGCCGCGCCCGCCGAGATACCGCTCGGCGTGCTGACCGCGCTGCTCGGCGCGCCGTTCTTTCTCGCGCTGCTGTGGAAAAGCCGCGGCGCGCTCGGCGGCTGACCCTTCACGTTCCTTCATCATGCTGACCGCCCATCATCTCGACGTCGCCCGCCGGCACCGCGCCGTCCTCCGCAACTTGTCGCTGTCGATCGAGCCCGGCCGCGTAACCGCGCTGCTCGGCCGCAACGGCGCGGGCAAGAGCACGCTGCTGAAAGCCTTTGCGGGCGAACTGACCGGCCGCGGCGCGCCGCACGGCGTGCGCGTGACCGGCGACATCACGCTGAACGGCGAGCCGCTCGCGCGCATCGACGCGCCGCGGCTCGCGTGCCTGCGCGCCGTGCTGCCGCAGGCCGCGCAGCCGGCGTTTCCGTTCAGCGTCGACGAAATCGTGCTGCTCGGCCGTTATCCGCATGCACGACGCGGCGGCGCGCGGCACGTGATCGCGCATCGCGATCGCGACATCGCGTGGCAGGCGCTCGAACGCGCGGGCGCCGACGCATTCGTCGGCCGCGATGTGACGACGCTGTCGGGCGGCGAACTCGCACGCGTGCAGTTCGCGCGTGTGCTCGCGCAGCTGTGGCCGGACGACGATGCGCCGGAAACAGGCCCGCGCTACCTGTTGCTCGACGAACCGACCGCCGCGCTCGATCTCGCGCATCAGCACCGGCTGCTCGATACCGTACGCACGGTCGCGCGCGAATGGCGGCTCGGCGTGCTCGCGATCGTCCACGATCCGAACCTCGCCGCGCGGCACGCGGATGCGATCGCGATGCTCGCGGACGGCACGATCGTCGCGCACGGTGCGCCGCGCGACGTGATGACGCCCGCCCATATCGCGCAGTGCTACGGCTTCGCGGTGAAGATGGTGGAAACGGGCGACGAATCGCCGCCGGTCATGGTGCCGGCATGAGATCGCTGCGGGCGGCGCGGCGTCCATCCGCACGCCGCGTCGCACCATGCCGCCTCTGTCGCTCAATGCTCGACGTCCGCGACGCCGAACCTCCGCATCTTCCACCCGAACCGCACGGCAAGCATCCGCATCGTGAAGCCCGCCGCCAGCGCGACAATCGTCGCGAACCCGGCATCGATACCGAGATGCCGGATCCCGACGTACAGCGTGCCCGTGAAGCACGCGACGCTCGCGTACAGCTCCTCGCGCAAGATCAGCGGCATCTCGTTGCACAGCAGGTCGCGCAGCATCCCGCCGCACACGCCGGTAATCGCACCGGCCAGCACGACGATGATCGGCGCTGTGCCCGTCGACGCGCCGATGTCGCAGCCGATGATCGTGAATGCCGCGAGGCCGATCGCGTCGACGGTGACGAACAGCGTCCTCATGCGCGCGACGTGCCGCGCGGCCCATGACGCGACGGTCGCTGCGGCGAGCGTGATCACGAGGTACTCGGGATGCGCGATCCAGCCGAGCGGATAGTGGCCGAGCAGCACGTCGCGCACGGTGCCGCCGCCGAGCGCGGTCACCGCGCCGACGAGCGCGAGCCCGAAGCGGTCCATCCCGCGCCGCATGCCCATCAGCGCGCCCGACATCGCTTCCGCGACGATCGCAATCAGATAAAGCGTATGCATCGCGCGCGTCAGTCTTCGGTGCGAAACAGGTCGAGCACGCGTTCGCGCTCGGCCGCATCGACGGCGGCGGGCATCGGCTCGTCGGGCTTGCCGTGCCCCTGCGGCGCGTCGGACACCGGTGCGCCGCCGCACGCGAAGCGGCTGCGGATGAACGGCGGCACGTCGGCGGTGCACGTGCCGCGCGTGTATTCGGCGTACACGAAGTCGCCGTCGACGCGCGCGACGTCCTGCGGCGGCGTCGCGTCGACCGGCGTGCGTCCGTCGACGGCCGTCTTCATATAGTCGAGCCAGACCGGCAGCGCGAGCGTCGCGCCGGTCGCGCGTCCCATCGGGCGCGGCGTGTCGTAGCCGAGCCACGCGACCGCGACGATGCCCGACGAATAGCCGGCGAACCACACGTCCTTCGAGCCGTTCGACGTGCCGGTCTTGCCGGCCGCGTCGTCGCGGCGCAGCGCGAGCGCGCCGCGCGCGGTGCCGGCCCGCACGACGTCGCGCAGCATGCTGTCCATCACGAACGCGTTGCGCGCCGACACGACGCGCGTGCCGTCCGGCGCCGACGCGTCGTACAGCGCACCGCCATGGCGCTGCTTCACCGACAGGATCAGCCGCGGCACCATCCGCACCCCGCCGTTCGCGAACACGCCGTACGCGCTCGCGAGTTCGAGCGGCGTCACGGCGCCCGCGCCCAGCGCAAGCGGCAGCGATGCCGGATTGCGCTGCGCGTCGAAACCGAAGCCCACCGCGTGCTGCTGCACGTAGCGCGCGTCGGCCGCCTGCATCAGGCTGACCGCAACGAGATTCTTCGAGCGCACGAGCCCGCGCCGCACCGGGATGAAGCCTTCGTAGTGGTTGCCGAAATTGCGCGGACGCCACGGCCGCGCGCCCGTTTCCGCAGGCGTGAGCGTGCGCTGCGAGTCGTCGACGAGCACGCCGGGGAAATAGCCCTTCTCCAGCGCCGCCGAATAGACGAACGGCTTGAAGCTCGAACCCGGCTGGCGATACGCCTGCAAAGCGTGGTCGAACACGTTGCGGTTGAAATCCGCGCCGCCGACGAGCGCGAGCATGTCGCCCGTCGCCGCATCCAGCGACACGAGCGCGCCTTCGAGCCCGTTGCGCGCATCGCGCTCGCCGGGCTGGCGGCGCAGCGTGCGCGCGAGTGCGGCTTCGGCCGCGCGCTGGTCGCGCATCGAGATCGTCGTGGTCACGTCGAGGCCGAGCGTATAGGCGTCGTCGTGAAAGCGCTCGACCATCATCCGGCGCGCGCGCTCCGCGACGTACGGCGCCGCGACGATGCCGGGCGGCGGCGTGTTCGCCAGTGCGATCGGCGCGTCGACCGCCGCGCGATAGGTTGCATCGTCGAGCTCGCCGAGCGCATGCATGCGGCCGAGCACGTAGTTGCGCCGCGCGGTCGCGCGCGCCGGATTGACGACCGGGTTGAACGCGGACGGCGCCTTCGGCAGCCCGGCGAGCACGGCCGCTTCGCCCGCGCTCAGCGCGTCGAGCGGCTTGCCGAAATACACGTTCGCGGCGGCCGCGAAGCCGTACGCGCGCTCGCCGAGATAGATCTGGTTCATGTACAGCTCGAGCAGCTTGTCCTTGCCGTACTCGCGCTCGAGCTTGATGGCCATCAGGATCTCGGCGAGCTTGCGGCTCAGCACCTTGTCGCGCGTCAGGTAGAAGTTGCGCGCGACCTGCATCGTGATCGTGCTGCCGCCCTGCCCCGGCTGCCCCGTCACGACGTTCGCGAACGTCGCGCGCGCGAGGCCGCCGACGTCGATCGCACCGTGCTGGTAGAACTTCGCGTCCTCGGCCGCGAGCAGCGCGTGGCGCATCAGCGCCGGAATGCGTTCGAGCGGCACGAACTCGCGGCGCTCGACGCCGTACTCGGCCAGCAGATCGCCGTCGCGCGAGAAAATCCGCAGCGGCAGCGCGGGGCGGTAGGCGGCCAGATGCTCGACGGACGGCAGTTGGGTCCAGATACGGTGAACCGTCCATGCGCCGATGCCCGCGCACGCGAGCGTCAGGCCGAGCAGCGCGCCCGCGAGCACGCGCCACGCACGGCGGCGCGGCGATGCGGGAGGCGGGGCCGATGGCGGCGGAGGGTTGGCGGTGTGGTCGGTCATGCGGGCTCCTTCTGCGATGCGGCGACCGCGGGCGCGCAACAGGCGCCCGTCGGTCACGGAAGGCGCGCATTGTCGAAGGGATGCCGGAATACCGGAACATTCTTTAGCCCAAGTTTGGCTGGCTAAATTTTATTTAGGAAAGGGTGCGCGGGCGGCTGTGCCGGTCGAACCGCGCGGCGCATGGGCCGGTTCGCCTGTACCATCGTCCGCATGTTCGACATGTACCTGCGCCTGTGGGACCTCGTTCCCGACGGCGGCCCGATCCTGACCGCGAGCGGCGGCGTGCTGCCCGTCGTGTGGCACGCGCGGCCCGCGATGCTGAAGGTCGCGACCTGCGACGAAGCGCGTCGCGGCAATGCGCTGATGACCTGGTGGAACGGGGACGGCGCCGCGCGCGTGTGGCTGCACGACAGCGACGCGGTGCTGCTCGAACGCGCGCAGCCGGCGCCGACGCTCGCCGGCCTGTCCGACGCGGGCCACGACGACGACGCGATCCGGATCGCGTGCAACGTGGTCGCGCGGCTGCACGCGCATCGCGCACCGGCACCACCCAAGGTCGTGCCGCTGCCCGACTGGTTCCACGCACTGCTGTCGCACGACACGGACGACGACATACTGCGGCGTTCGGCCGCGACGGCGCATCGGCTGCTGGCCGTGCCGCCCGTCGACGACGTCGTGCTGCACGGCGACATCCATCACGGCAACCTGCTGCATTTCGGCGATCGCGGCTGGCTCGCGATCGACCCGAAGGGGTTGCGCGGCGACCGCGCGTTCGACTACGCGAACCTGTTCTGCAATCCCGTACACGACATCGCGGTCGATCCCGCCCGCTTCGCGCGGCGCGTCGTGCTCGTCGCCGAGTCCGCGCAACTCGACCGGCACCGGCTGCTGCAATGGATCCTCGCGTGGGCCGGCTTGTCGGCGGTCTGGCTGATGGAAGACGACTTGCCGCCTGATACGCGGCTGCAGGTCGCAATGCTGGCCGCCACCGCGCTCGGCCTGTAGCGCGCGACGCATCCCGCCGCCACGTCGGCCGCATCGAACCGCATCGCCAATAAAAAACCCGCGGGTGCAAGCCGGCGGGTTTTCCTGTCCGACGCGCGCGACGCTTAGCGCGCGGGATTCAGCGTCAGGTTCATGTGACGGTTCACGTCCTTGTACAGCAGGTAGCGGAAGCGGCCAGGGCCACCCGAATAGCATGCCTGCGGGCAGAACGCGCGCAGCCACATGAAGTCGCCCGCCTCCACCTCGACCCAGTCCTGGTTCAGGCGATAGACGGCCTTGCCTTCGAGCACGTACAGGCCGTGCTCCATCACGTGCGTCTCGGCGAACGGGATCACGCCGCCCGGCTCGAACGTGACGATGTTCACGTGCATGTCGTGACGCATGTCGCTCATGTCGACGAAGCGCGTCGTCACCCATGCGCCGTTGGTGCCCGGCATCGGGATCGGCTCGACGTCCTGCTCGTTGGTCACGAACGCTTCCGGCAGCGCAATGCCGTCGACGGCCTGGTAGTGCTTGCGGATCCAGTGGAAACGCACGGCGGCATCGCTGACGTTGTGCAGCGTCCAGTCGGCGCCCGGCGGAATGAATGCGTAGCCGCCCGGCTTCAGCGTGTGCTGCTTGCCCTGCAGCGTCAGCTCGGCCTCGCCCTCGACGACGAACAGCACGGCTTCGGCGTTCTTGTCCTGCTCGGGCTTGTCGCTGCCGCCTCCCGGGTTCACTTCGACGATGTACTGCGAGAAGGTTTCGGCGAAACCCGACAGCGGACGTGCGATCACCCACAGGCGCGTGTTGGTCCAGAACGGCAGCCAGCTCGTGACGATGTCGCGCATCACTCCCTTCGGAATGACCGCGTACGCCTCGGTGAACATCGCGCGATCCGTCAGCAGGTCGGTCTGCGGCGGGTGGCCGCCATGCGGTGCGTAATACGTTGTCTTAGACATAAAGCATCCAGGCAATGGGTTGGTCCGGCCCCGGGTCGCAACGGCAGGCGCGGCACGCGCGTGGGGCACGCATGCGACGGCGGGACATCGTTGCCGGGGTGGCTTGAAAGCGCGGGCGCCTTCGTTCGGTCGGCCAGGCTTCGCGACGGATCCGCCCGGTTGAGCGGGCGGGCGCGCCATGCTTGCGGGCCCGGCGGCCGGGCCGCGGACACTCGGGGTCATGCGGCGGGGCACGGCGGACGGCACGGTTCGATTCCATACGCGGGCAGCGCTGACGATAGCGAAGTCGCTCCCGATCGACCAATTAAATGTTGCGATGACATCCATTCGATTTCCCACTACCCGCCACCGCCCGCGAGGGCCGGTGAGCGTGTGTCGCGGACGGTCGACGCATCAGGGAAAGCCTGATGACCGGAGGGCGTTCACGGTCGCGCGGAACGGTCGCGCACGCGTGGATCGGCGATATCGAAGGGGATCGGCCAAACCTGCCCGGTTGCGTGTCTTCCGTGCAATTGGCGATGCGGTCTACAAGCGGGACAGGTAAAGCGGGAGGGAGCGTGCCAACCCGTCGAACGGGGCTGGGCATGAACTGCCGAAGAGGATGAAAGCTGCGGGCCTTGCCGGTGACGTCGGCCCGGCTGAGGCCGCCGGGCCGGCTGTCGGATCGGGTGCCGACGCGTCGGGCGCGCCGGTGCGCACGCCGCGCACCGTGCCGCGCCCGCGGCGATCAGTCCCAGTCGCGGTGATGGTGATGCTTGCGGTGACGATAGCCGCGATCGCCACGATAGCCGCCGTCGTACGAGTTGCGCGACATGTTGCCGCCGAGCGCCGCGCCGGCGCCACCGCCGACTGCCGCGCCCAGCAGGCCGCCCGTGCGGCCGCCCATCGCGTTGCCGGCCGCGGTACCCGCGCCGCCGCCGAGTGCGCCGCCGATGATCGCGCCGGTGCGCTCGTGACGGTTTGCCGTCACCGCGCCACCCGCGCCGCCGCCGATCGCGCCGCCGATCACGGAGCCCGTGCTGCCGCCGACCGCGCCGCCGACCGCTGCGCCGGCAACCCCGCCGAGCGCGCCGCCAAGCGCGTTGTTCAAGTCACCGGCCATCGCCGGCAGTGCGGTCGCGCCGGTCAGCACGGCGACGACGAGAGTGGGGGCAATTTTCTTCCACATTCCCGTATTCTTCCTTGTTCGCAATCTGGTTATTGAAGGTCCGCTCGATACGACGATCTGAACCGATCGACGTCGATGCCGGCATTGTGCCGAAACCCGGACCAATTCATTTCAATGAGCTTGCGGCGAAGAATAGCACCGGTCGCGCCCCCTTGCCGTCGACATTCTGGTAACAAGTTGTTTACCGAAAGAGGACTCGGAAAGGCTTGCCGAATCGCCCGGCAACGCCCGCCGGCAAAGGCTCCGACGGGAGTCGGCCGGTCGGGATGGCGGTGGCGGAAGCGTCGGCGTCGCGGGTTCGGACACAGGTGGCAACACATCGAGTCGCGGCGCGGGGCGCGTGGACCGCCCCGCTCGTTCGAACGGAAAAGAGGGTCAATACACGCCCGGAACGAGCCGCCAGGTGTGCGCGCAGTACGCGTCGTATTCGGCGCCGAACTGCGCGCGCAGCAGCGCTTCCTCGGAGCGGATGCGCGCGACGAGCGGAATCATCGTCAGCGCGACGAGCAGCAGCCCGACACCCGAGCGGAACGCCAACGCCCAGCCGATCGCGTTGACGAGCAGGCCGAGATAGCTCGGGTTGCGGATCCTGCGATAGATGCCGTCCGTCACCAGCGTATGGCCCGGCTGGATCGCGACGAGGCCGCTGAAGCGCTTGCCGAGCACGAACACGGGCCAGATCCGCAGCACGCCGCCCGCGATATACAGCACGACGCCGATCCAGCGCACCGCGCCGTCGCCGACGGTCCACACGTCGAGCCGGTCGGTCAGCGCGGGCAGATAGGCGAGCAGGAACCCGCTGGCCGCGAAGGCCGCGAGCACCCAGCGGTTGTCGCGGTTCTCGCGCTCGCCGGCGCTCAGGTTGCCTTCGGTGCACAACGCGGCGGCAGCCAGCGCGAGCGTCGCGACGGCAATGGCGGTCAGTTGCGGATGCGAGAAGAAGGCGGCGAACCCGCCGATGCCGAGCACGGCGAGCCCGAGATAGACGAGCGTGGAGACGCTCGCAACGATTGCGACCTTGCGTGTGACGGCCATGGCTGCCTCGTCGGAGTGGGCTTTCCCGTGAAGTATAGGAAGCCGCGCAAGCGATGCGCACGCGCGCCGTCATGCGGCGCGCGAGTGGTCCCTGCGAGAGGCAGCGGCGGCGCGTCGAGCCACGAGGTCGATCGACGTGCGGGGCAAGCCCGCGCCCGCCGACGCCGCCCGGTCAGCGGATACGGAAGTTGCCGCCGATCCCGACACTGACGGGCGGTGCGTAATATGCGGGCGCATAGCCGTAGTAGGCCGGTGCGGGCGCGTAGCCGTAAGGCGGCGCGACGTAGCAGCCGGTCAGGCCGGCGATCAGCGCGAACGTGATGAGAACTTTGTACATGGCTCGATTCCCGGCGAAGAGGGGTACATGGCACCTTGCGAACACCGCACCGCCGCATGCTGCGACGGCCGGCACGAAGGGGCGATCCGCCCTTCCTGTCGCTCGATGAAGCAATGCGCGGAGTCTAGCGCCGGGGCCGCCGGGACGAGTTTCGCGAGCGGTTACACGTGTTACTTCGTGTGACTGCCGAAACAGATGCGCGCGGCGTCGCGGCCCGCGCCCGCTGGCGCCGCCCGAGCCACGCGCCGTGTGCGCGTTACACGAAACGGGCGCGGATACGTTGCGCGACCGACTCGAGCGTCGCCGAATCGGCGATGTCGCGCGCGTGCATCCGCAGCTCGACGCCTTCCCAGCGCGGGATCACGTGGAAATGCACGTGCGGGACCGTCTGGCCCGCCGCCGCGCCGTTGAACTGGCCGATGAACACGCCGTCCGGCCCGAGCGCGTCGCGCACGGCCGCCGCGACGCGTTGCGTCATGCGGATGCCGGCCGCGGCCGCGTCACCGGACAGCTCGAAGATCTGCGCGGCCGGCTCCTTCGGGATCACGAGCACGTGACCGTCGGCCTGCGGCATGAGATCCATGATCGCGAGGGTCGCGTCGTCTTCGGCGACCTTCACGCACGGCAGTTCGCCGCGCAGGATCCGGGCGAACGGGTTGTTGTTGTCGTAGGACATGGCGTTTTCCGATTCTTCCGGTTGCGGTTTGACTGGGAACGATGCCGGACGATTATGGGCCGACGGCGGGCCGGATTTCAACTTGTCAGGACATGTCGCGATTGCCGTGAACAATGCACGCCGGCTCGCATGCGATGTCCGTCGACGAATGGAATATCGGGCCGTCGTCATCCGTTTATTCCGAGCGTGGATTCGCATGGCACGATCGCGAACCCGCGCCGGACACCCGTCGGCTGCGCAGGCCGGCAGCCGGGATGACTGATTGCGATCATCAACCGGAGTCATGCCATGGACCCTCTCCCTTCCTGTCATTCACCCGCCCCGCCCGTCCTTGCCCTTCACCCGCCGCTCCTTGCCCACGCCCGTCGCACATTGGCGCGCATGCTATGCCGCGGCGCTTGCGGCGCCGGGCTGGTCGCGTTGTCGTCGGCTTTCGCGTGGGCCGGCGGCAGCGACATCATCCTGCCGATCGTCTCGTCGGTCACCGCGTCGACCGTGCCGGCCAACGGCGACGTCAATCCGTACGGCATCGCGTTCGTGCCGCGCGGCGTGCCGAGCTGGAGCACGCTGAAATCGGGCGACGTCGTCGTGTCCAACTTCAACTCGGCGTCGAACACGCAAGGCACCGGCACGACGATCGTGAAGCTGACGCCCGGCAAAACGCCGGCAACGTTCTTCCAGGGCAGCAATCTCGGCCTGACGACCGCGCTTGCGGTGCTGCGCAGCGGCTTCGTGCTGGTCGGCAACGTCCCCGCACCGGACGGCAAGACCGTGGTCCCCCCGGGCTCCCTGCTCGTCATCGGTCCGCAAGGCAATCTCGTCACGCAACTGGTCAGCGCCACGCTGCTCGACGGGCCGTGGGACATGACCGTGATCGATCACGGCCCGCACGTGACCGCGTTCGTGTCCAACGTGCTGAACGGGACGGTCGCACGGATCGAACTGGCGATCGGCAACGACGGCGTCACGATGCTGCCGAGCTCGCGGATCATCGCGTCGGGCTACGTGAACCGGACCGATCCCAACGCGCTCGTCGTCGGCCCGACCGGTCTCGCGTACGACCCGAAAGTCGACGTCCTGTACGTCGCCTCGACCGGCGACAACGCGGTGTTCGCGATCCAGAACGCCGCGACGACGAACCGCAACGGCGGCGTCGGACGCATGATCTACTTCGATGCGGCGCACCTGCACGGCCCGCTCGCCCTGGCGCTCGCGCCGAACGGCCATCTCGTGACCGCGAACGGCGACGCGGTCAACCCCGACCCGCTGCAACCGAGCGAGATCGTCGAATTCACGGTGGACGGGCGCTTCGTCGCGCAGATGCAGGTCGATACCGTGCCGGGCGCGGCATTCGGGATCGCGTTCGGGCACGGCAGCAAGGGCCAGCCGGAATTCGCGGCCGTCGACGACAACACGAATACTGCAACGGTCTGGACCCTGCGTCCGGACGACAACAACGCACAATGACGCCCCATGCGAACGGGCCGCATGCGGCCCGTTCGAACCTGCGCGATCGACACATGCGCTTCGCACACGCCGGGCACCATGCCGCCTGATCGACGCCGCCCGGCGTCATCCGCTCCCGCGATTGCCGCCGCTCGCCCGAACCTGCGACACTGCCGGATCGTTGCCGGCCGGCACGCCACCGAGGACGCTCGCGCATGACGATCCCCTTCAAATCGCTGATCCTGCGCGGTGCCGCCGTCGCGCTCGTCGCCGCGCTCGGCTACACCGGCTACATGCTGTCGCGGCTCGCCCCGATCGCGACGGGCTATGCCGCGAAGGCGCTGTGTTCCGGCGTGTTCGTGTCGGGCCGTCCGGCCGCGTCGGTGATCGACGTCGACATCATGGCCGGCGTGCATCCGCTGCTGAAACTGGTGCGCCCGTCGATCGATCCCGAGCATCATCGTGCCGTCGCGACCTTCGCCGGTTTCGCGCAACGCGAGGCGGACTTCCGGCCCGGGCTCGGCTGCACGCTCGCGCTCGGGCCGTCGCGCGGCGTGCTGCCGGCCGCGCTGCCACCCGTTCCCGATCCGCCGCCCGCGCAAGCTGCGGCCCCGGCCGCACCGCCCGCCGGCATCGACGCACGCAAGCTGCGGACCGCGCTCGACCGCGCATTCGACGAGCCCGATCCGGCGCGGCCGCGGCGCACCCGTGCGGTCGTCGTGATGTGGCGCGGCCAGGTGATCGCCGAACGTTATGCGCCCGGCTTCACGGCCGACACGCCGCTGCCCGGCTGGTCGATGACGAAGACCGTGACGGCCGCGCTGGCCGGCATGCTCGTCGCGCAGCACAAGCTGTCGCCGGAGACGTCGGCGCTGCTGCCCGAATGGCGCGACAGCGGCGATACGCGCGCGGCGATCACGCTCGACGAGCTGCTGCGGATGACGAGCGGCCTGCGATTCAACGAGGACTACGACGACCCGTTGTCCGACGTCGCCGTGATGCTGTTCACGCAGCCCGACACCGCGCGCTTCGCGTCGGACAAGCCGCTCGCCGCGCAACCCGGCACGCAGTGGTACTACTCGAGCGGCACGAGCGCGATCGTCGCGCGCGTGATGCGCGAAGCGATGGGCGGCACCGAGGGCGACTACCTCGCGTTTCCGCGCCGTGCGCTGTTCGCGCCGCTCGGGATGCGCAGCGCGGTGTTCGAGCCCGATGCGGCCGGCACGCTCGGCAGCGCGTCGTTCATGTATGCGAGCGCGCGCGACTGGGCGCGCTTCGGGGAGCTTCTGCGGCAGGACGGGGTATGGGATGGGCAGCGGCTGCTGCCGGAAGGCTGGGTGCGCTACCTGACGCGCGCGACGCCGCTGTCGACGCGCGAGGAATTCGGCGCGCATCTGTGGGTGAAGGTGCCGGAGCCGTTCAACGATCGCGACGCGCACGCGAGCCCGCTGCCCGCCGACGCGTTTCATGCGGTCGGCCATGAAGGCCAGTTCGTGAGCGTGGTGCCGAGCCGCGAGCTGGTGGTCGTGCGGCTCGGGCTGTCGCGGCCGGAATCCGCGTGGAATCACGAGGCGTTTCTCGCGCGCGTGCTCGAGGCCGTACCGGCATCCGGCTCGTGACGGCCGCGGCGCGGCGGCGGCAGTCAGGCCGCCACGCGGCCGCACCGCGCGACCTGCGATGCGTTACGGATTCGCGCTGCCCGCGTACTGCCTGAAGCCTTCGCGCGTCGCCAGACGGTCGATGTAGCGCTTCACCGCCGGGAAATCCGGATGCTCGAACGGCGTGCCGAACCAGCGGTTCACCGACAGGCCGATCGGAATATCGGCGAGCGTGAAGCGGTCGCCGGCCACGAACGCGCCGGTCGCTTCGAGCTGCGCGTTCAGCACCTGCATGTGCTTCGTCCAGCCCGCGATCGACTGCGCGATCGCTGCCGGGTCCTGGTGATCGGGCGACTTGCGCACGAGGCCGAGGAACGCGCCGACCCACGAACGGTTCAGGTCCGTGCCCTGCCAGTCGATCCACTGATCGACCCGCGCGCGCGCCTGCGGCTCGGCCGGATAGAGCGCGTCGCCGCCATAGCGGTTCGCGAGATAGCGGATGATCGTGTTCGACTCCCACAGCACGAAGTCGTCGTCCTTGATGACCGGCACGAGGCCGTTCGGATTCAGCGCGAGATAGGTCGGGTCGTTGGTCGTGCGAAAGCCCGCGCCCCAGTCTTCCTGTTCGAACGGCAGGTTCAGCTCGGTGCACAGCCACAGCACCTTGCGGACGTTGATGGACGGGATCTTGCCGAGGATGTGCAGCATGCAGGCTCCTTGTGAGGTCGAATGCGAAGCGATCGGGACGCGCGACACGGCCCGAACGCGCTCTCGTCGAAGTTATACACGAGCCCGCGGGAATCGACAGGGCTTCGGGCGATTCCGGCGTTTCCGGCCCCGCTGCTTCGCTTACATCGGCTTGAGCACCATCAGGAAATAGACGGTCAGCATCGCGAAGAACGCCGGATAGCCGAGCAGCTCCCAGCGCTTCGCATAGCGCCAGTAGCGCGCCGGCAACGCGGCATCGCCGTTCGCATGCGCGAGCTTCGCGATCGTGGCCAGCTCGATCTGCAGCCACACGACCGGCAGCCAGCACGCGCCCGCGACCGCATACAGCACAATCGATGCGACGAGCCACGGCGTATCCCACGGCCAGCCGGCCGTGTGCGCGAGCCACAGCCCGGACGCGGGCTGGAACAGCACGGCCGGCGTCGTGAACCACCAGTCCGCGCGCACGACGAGGCGCGACACGGCAGCGATCGCCGGCACCGAGCGCGTGCGGTTCGCGAAGAACAGGTAGAACGCGGTGCCGAATCCGGTGCCGACCATCAGCACCGAGGACAGGATATGCAGCGTCTTGATCACGAGATAGGTGTTCATGCGCGTTCTTCTTCTGAAAACAGGATCAACAGGATCGCGAGAATCGGCACGTTCTTCAGCACGGGGCCGAACGGCTCGGCGAGCAGGCCGGGCATCGTGACCGCGATGACGGCCGAATACGCGACGATCAGCACGCCTTGCGCGGCCCACAGCCGGCGGGACGGCGCGGCGACGGTCGCCACGCCGAACGCGAAGTCCAGCGCGCAGGCCGCGTAGAGCGCGATCAGCGCGGGCAGCCCGGTCAAATGCGCGCGGGCAAGCATCGCCAGGCTGTCGCCCAGCGGGTGGACGAAAGCACTCACGATGGCCGTCCAGATCCAGACGATCGCAAGCGCGCCGAGCAACAGCGGCCGGTGCCACATCGCGAGCGCGTCGCGGCGCAGCGCGACCGTGTCCGTGTCCACGTCCGCGCCGATGAAACGTCGCAGCCCGCGCGGCGGCCGGCCGAGCACGGCCGCGAGCGCCGCGGGATCGCCGGTGTTGCCGCCGCGCAGCATCGTCCACGTGTCGCGGGTCAGCATCGCGCCCGGCATCGCGCCGAGCAGCGCGGCCGCCGCGCCGACCAGCGGGCCCGGCAGCGCAATGCGCGCCGCCGGCGCGAAGCCCAGCGCGGCGCGATAAACGCTCAGCATCTCGCGGTACTCGACTTCGTCGCCGCCAACCGCGTCGATGACCGGGTTGCCGGCCGCCGGCGCATCGACGAGCCGCGCGACGAGGTCGGCGAGATCGTCGACGTGCACGGGGCGCAGCCGTTGATGGCCGCCCGCCGGCAATGCGTGCACGGGCAGGCTCGCGAGCATCCGGAAAAACCGTGCGGACGTGCCGGCGGTTCCGTAGACGAGCGCCGGACGCACGATCCGGTAATCGAGCGGCAGCGTCTGCAGGAAGGTGTCGGCTGCGTACTTGCTGGCGAAATACGGCGTATCGCCACGCTCGACGCCCAACGCCGAGATCTGGATCACGCGCCGCACGCCGGCACGGCAGCACGCGGTGAAGAGCGCGCAGGGCGCCGCACGATGCACGGTGTCGAACGTCGCCTCGCGCCGGTCGGCGAGGATCCCGACCGCATTGATCACCACGTCGACGCCGTCCAGCCGGGCGAGCCATGCGTCGGGATCGGTATCCGTCGCGAAGTCGATCGCGACGTCGTGCGGGCCGACCGCACGACGCACGCCGCGCAGCACGCGATGGCCGCCGGCTTCGAGCCGCGCGCCCAGCGCCCGTCCGATGAAGCCGTTCGCGCCGCAGACGAGGACGTTCATGTCGCACTCCGCGGTGCGGCATGCCGGCGGATCGACAGCATGGCCTCGTTCATTTTTCGCCCTCTATTTACAGTTATTTCTGTAAAGACAGAAATAACGATTTCAAAAAAAACGGGCTGCGAGCCCGCATGTCCGGTGCCGCTTACTTCGACGACTTGCGCCTGACCGTCTGGCTGATCTTCGCGCCGATCCCGAGCGCCTTCATCAGCGTGTCGGGCTTGAGCCGCAGCATCTCGTCCGACCAGGTCGTGAGCGTCTCGACGAACTGCAGCGTGTCGCGGATGCGCTGCTCGGTCTCGCGGCTCTCGTCGGCGATCTCGGGGCTCGTCAGGCAATCGCGCAGCACCGTGAGCGTCGGTTCGATCTCGCGCTGCCGCCGCCCTTCGACGATCAGCTTGAACAGTTCCCAGATGTCGGTCGACGTCTCGAAGTGGTCGCGCCGATCGCCCAGCACGTGCACGACCTTCGCGAGCCGCCACGCCTGCAGCTCCTTCAGGCTCGTGCTGACGTTGGAGCGCGCGACGTTGAGCGTCTCGGCGATCTCGTCGGCCGCGACCGGCCGCCCGGCCAGGTACAGCAGCGCGTGAATCTGCGAGACGGTGCGGTTGACGCCCCACCGCGAGCCCATTTCGCCCCAGTGGAGAATGAATCGTTCGGCAATCGGTGTGAGTTCCATGTCGGGAAATTTAGTTTTTTCAGTTATTTCTGTCAAGAGAGAAATAACCGGCAGCGACGCGAAGCGCAGCTGCCGTAGTTCGACCCTGAGCCAATGCGACCGCTGTTGCGGTCCGCCTTTCCCGCCGTGCCCGCCCGCTTCCATTACAATGCGCGGGATTTTTCCGATTTCAGGCCGTCCCTGCCTTTCTGACTAGAGGTTTTCATGATCATCAAACCGCGCGTGCGTGGCTTCATCTGCGTGACGACTCATCCGGTCGGCTGCGAAGCCAACGTCAAGGAACAGATCGACTACGTGACTTCGCACGGCCCGATCGCCAACGGCCCGAAGAAGGTGCTCGTGATCGGCGCATCGACCGGCTACGGCCTCGCCGCCCGGATCTCGGCCGCATTCGGCTCGGGCGCGGACACGCTGGGCGTGTTCTTCGAGCGCGCCGGCAGCGAAACGAAGCCGGGCACCGCCGGCTGGTACAACAGCGCCGCGTTCGAGAAGTTCGCCGCGGAAAAGGGGCACTATGCGCGCAGCATCAACGGCGACGCATTCTCCGACAAGGTCAAGCAGATCACGATCGACACCATCAAGCAGGATCTCGGCAAGGTCGACCTGGTCGTCTACAGCCTCGCGGCACCGCGCCGCACGCATCCGAAAACCGGCGAAACGATCAGCTCGACGCTGAAGCCGGTCGGCAAGTCGGTCACGTTCCGCGGCCTCGACACCGACAAGGAAGTGATCCGCGAAGTCTCGCTCGAGCCGGCGACGCAGGAAGAGATCGACGGCACCGTCGCCGTGATGGGCGGCGAGGACTGGCAGATGTGGATCGACGCGCTCGACGAAGCCGGCGTGCTGGCCGACGGCGCGAAGACGACCGCGTTCACGTATCTCGGCGAGCAGATCACGCACGACATCTACTGGAACGGCTCGATCGGCGAGGCGAAGAAGGATCTCGACAAGAAGGTGCTGTCGATTCGCGACAAGCTGGCCGCGCACGGCGGCGACGCCCGCGTGTCGGTGCTGAAGGCCGTCGTCACGCAGGCGAGCTCGGCGATCCCGATGATGCCGCTCTACCTGTCGCTGCTGTTCAAGGTGATGAAGGAACAGGGCACGCACGAAGGCTGCATCGAGCAGGTGTACGGGCTCCTGAAGGACAGCCTGTACGGCGCGACGCCGCATATCGACGAAGAAGGCCGTCTGCGCGCGGACTACAAGGAACTCGATCCGCAAGTGCAGGACAAGGTCGTCGCGATGTGGGACAAGGTCACGAACGAGAACCTGTACGAGATGACCGACTTCACGGGTTACAAGACCGAGTTCCTGCGCCTGTTCGGCTTCGAGATCGCCGGCGTCGACTACGACGCGGACGTGAACCCGGACGTGAAGATCCCGGGCATCATCGACACCACGGTCTGACGATGGCCGGGCCCGCCGCGCGCATGCGCGGGCGGCGGGCCGTCTTCCACGGGCGACGTCAGAGCGGCGTCGCCTCGTCCAGATACACGCCGGCCGACAGCGTGGCCTTCACCTGCCGCGTGAAGTCGTCGGTGGACACCTCCTCCGCCCCGGATTCGATCGCGTCGTACGCCTGGCGCACGACGTCGGCCGGCGTCGCCTTCGGCACGTCGAGGCCGCGCGTCAGGTCCGTATCGATGAAGCCGGCGTGCAGCCCGACCACCTGCGTGCGCTGCTCGCGCAGCGAATGCCGCAGCCCGTTGGTCAGCGCCCACGCGGCCGACTTCGACACGCCGTAGCCCGACAGGATCGGCCGGTTCACCCAGCTTGCGACCGACAGCACGTTCAGGATCGCGCCGCCGCCGTGGCCGGCGAGCGTTCCCGCGAACGCGCGCGACGTCGCCAGCATTCCGAACACGTTGGTTTCGAGGTGATCGCGCAATGCGTCGACCGCGCCGTCGTCGGTCAGGCTGCCGAGCCGCGCGATGCCCGCGTTGTTGATCAGCAGCGTGACGTCGCGCGCGGCGTCGGCGGCCGCGGCGACCGCCGCCGGATCGGTCACGTCGAGCTTCACGGGCACCACGCCCGGCAGCGTCACGCTGGCCGGATCGCGCGCGCCCGCATAGACCTTCCGCGCCCCGCGTTCGAGCGCCTGCTTCGCGAACTCGAGGCCAAGCCCGCGGTTCGCGCCCGTGACGAAAACGACTGCACCTTCGATCTTCATGATCGTTCCTTTCGGATAGTCGACCCCGTTCGCGCCGGTTCGCCGCGCGCTCGGGATCCGGTGAAAAACCACGCTGCCATCGCGTACCGAACCGTTGCACCACCGGTGCCGGAGCGCTGGCTGTCCCGCCGCCCACGCCCCTCCGCACCCAAGACCCGGACCGACGTCCATCCGTGCCGCGCCGGTCGCTTCGCTTCGTTCGCGAAGTCGGCTACACTTGATGTCAATGTCGATCACCATTGTCTTTGCGATGCATTGTGTCAGCGCGATTCCGGCACGTCAATGGTGATCACCATTGTGTTTTTCAATCGACGCAATTGCAGGAATGAGGGAGGGATCGATGGGCGTCTCGAGACAGCAGGCCGCCGAAAACCGCAACGCGATCGTCGCGGCCGCCGAGCGGCTGTTCCGGGTGCGCGGCGTCGACGCGGTGGGGTTGACGGAGCTGATGAAGGAAGCCGGCTTCACGCAGGGCGGCTTCTACAACCACTTCAAATCGAAGGATGCGCTGGTCGCCGCGGTGATGGAAAAGGCCATGCAGGACCGCGCGGATTCGCCGAACGCCGGCAGCGTCGCGCAACAGGTGACGTCGTACCTGTCGACCGCGCATCGCGACAACGTCGAGGCCGGCTGCCCGCTGTCCGGCTTCGCGGGCGATGCACCTCGGCTGACTGATGCGGCGCGCGCCTGCTACGCGCACGGCGTCGCCGCGTATCTCGACCGGCTGGAACGGATGGTGGCCGCGGAAGGCTCGGCCGCGGCCGACACGCGCCGCGACGCGATCGCGGCCTTCAGCCAGATGGTCGGCGCGCTCGTGCTGTCGCGCGCGCTCGCCGGCACCGATCCGGCGCTGGCCGACGAGATTCTCGACACGGGGCGGCGCACGCTCGCCGGGCAGCCCGACGATCCGGCCATGCCGGCATAGCGGCACGGCGGGCGCCCGTCGCGCGCGACCGCTATTCCACGGCCCTTGCGGCGTCCCACAGCGGCTGCTGGCCGAGCGCGGCATGCCACGCTGCGAATTGCGTGCGCCACGACTCGAACGGCTCCTTCAGCGGATGACGCGGATCGTCGCTGAGCGCATACGCCATTCCCTCGATCAGCCAGCGCGGCTTGGTCGCGACCGCGAGGTTGCCGAGCACTTCAGCCTGACGGTGGTGGATCAGCTCGTGTGCGAGAAAGTACGTCTGCCAGCCGCGCGGCGCGATGACCACGCCGAAATCCCCGAGCGTCAGTGCCGCGCGTTCGCCGAGACCGAACCTGTCGGCACACTCGCGCGTCGAGCAGAACACGACGCGCGGCGCGTCGCGAAACGGGCCCACTGCCGCCGCCGCGCGCGCAGAGCCGTCGCGATAGAGCTGCTGCGCCGCGCCGAACTTCGCGGCATCGTCCGTGCAGAGGTCCGCGCTCGGGCAGGACACGCCGGGGAGCAGCACGGGCGCGACGACGCGCAGCGGCTTGACGAGCGCGTAGGCGGCGATCGGCAGCGCGACGAGCAGGCCCGTGAGGGCAAAGGCGACATGGGAGCGTTTCATCGGGGCGGCGATTCCGGTGGCGGTGTGGTGGCGTGTTCCAGCACGAATATATCGGAGCCGCGCTGCCGACGGCCGGCTTTTCTTTCCCACCCGGCTTCGGGACCACGGCGACGCGCACGACGCGACACAAGCATCTTTGCAATGTCCGCTCGATGCGGCTGGTTCTCCGGCTGCGCGGTCAAGACCTGCACGGTGCCGACGATTCGGCCGGCCGCGCCCAGCCCGTCCGGCGCGTGTTACCGCCCCATCGCCTGAGCGATGAAAATTCGCGTTGCATCGCCTATACTTAGCCACATGGCTAACTTTAAACCCGGTATCAGCGACGTATTCCACGCCCTCTCGGATCCGACGCGCTGCGCGATCGTCGGCGCGCTCGGCAATGGCGGGCGGACCGTCTCGGAACTGGCCGCGCCGTTCGACATGGCGCTGCCGTCGTTCATGAAACATGTGGCGGTGCTCGAGCGCAGCGGCCTCGTCACGACCCGGAAAACCGGCCGCTCGCGCACCTGCGAGCTGGTCGGCAGCCGGCTGGCGGAAGCCGAGCACTGGCTCGCCGCGCAGCGCGTGCTGTGGGAAGCCCGCGCCGATCGCCTCGTGGAATTCGTCGAACGCCGTCACCAGGAGGAGCAAGCACATGTCAGCCAGCCACGTCGCCCCCGTCGAAGCCCATGACCTCGTCATCACGCGCACGCTGCGTGCGCCGCGCCAGGCGCTCTGGCGCGCCTGGACCGATCCCGAACTGCTGAAGGAATGGTGGTGCCCGAAACCGTGGACCACCGAAGTGCGCGCGTTCGACCTGCGCCCGGGCGGCGCCTTCCACACGTTCATGCGCGGCCCCGACGGCGGCACGAGCGACAACCCCGGCTGTTTCCTCGACATCGTGCCGGAAGCGCGAATCGCGTTTACGTCGATGCTCGCGGGCGGCTGGCGGCCGCAGGTGCCGTGGCTGGGCTTCACGGCCATCATCACGATGGCGGATGACGCCGCCGGCTGCCGCTACGAGGCGCGCGTGATGCATCCCGACGTGGCGACGCGCGAGCGCCACGAGGCGCTCGGGTTCTTCGAGGGCTGGAACACCTGCATCACGCAGCTCGACGAATTCGCGGCCGCATTGCGCTGAAACCGGACGCGTGCGCGGGCCGTTGCATGCCGCCGCGCACGCGCCTAGGATTCCTGAAGGAAGCGTGACGACACGCCGGCATCCGGCGTGCACCGTCGCGCGCGCTCCGCGGGAGGCCACATGCTGCAACTGCACACGCATTCGACCCGGGTCAGCCGGCACCTGAACGCGCCGCGCGGGCGCGTCTACCGCGCGCTGCTCGATCCGCACGCCGTCGAACAATGGAAGGTGCCCGACGGCATGACGTGCCGCGTTTACGCCTACGACGCGCGCGAAGGCGGCGCGCTGCGCGTGTCGCTGAGCTACAACGAACCGTCGGACGGCACCGGCAAGACCACCGCGCGCACCGACACCTATCACGGCCGCTTCGTGACGCTCGTGCCCGACGAGCGGATCGTCGAGATCGACGTGTTCGAAACCGACGATCCGATGCTGCGCGGCGCAATGACGATCACGATCACGCTATCCGACGAAGCTGGCGGCACGCGCGTCGATGCGGTGCACGACGGTGTGCCGCCCGGCGTGCCGGCCGCCGACAACGAGACCGGCTGGCGGATGGCGCTGGCCCGGCTCGCGGCGCTGGTCGAGACGGGCTAGGGCCTGTTCACGCTAATAACGGGCTTGCGAACGTGCCTTTCCGCCCGCAGGGCAAGGAGAGAGGAGGCGCAATAGCCGTAGCTATTGCAACGACGAACGACGCCGCAATGCGGGCGGAAAGGCACGTTCCCCTGTTTTGGAAAATTCATTCGTGGGGCTGGCCCCCAGAAGGGCCGATCGCCGCGTCATGCTCCTCGCGAATACGTCGAGTATTCGCTTCGTCGCATTCCTTGCGCTCGGCCCTTCTGGGGGCCAGCGCAAGCCCGTTATTAGCGTGAACAGGCCCTGGGGCCTGGCGCGAAGCCCCGGCGCGATGCGACGCGCGCGATACGCGTCAGCCGAGCCGGTACACGCGCGAGACGGTCCCGCGGAACAGCGCATCGCGCTCGTTCGGGCTCGCGTGCGCGGTCAGCCGCTTGAACGCGTTCCAGCCGTTCACGTACGAATACGAGCCCTTGTCGACCGGGAAATTGCTCTCGAACATGCAGCGCTCGGCGCCGAACGCCTCGATGCACGCATGCATCCACGGCTTCCACGCGTTGGCGAGCTGTTCGGACGACGGCGGCCGCTCGCCCTTCTCGAAATCGAACCCGTTGATCCGCATGCCGAGGCCGCCGACCTTCACGAACACGTTCGGCAGCTGCGCGAGTTCGCGCATCGACGCCGACCAGCGCTGGAAGACTTCCGGCCGCTTGTCCGCATAGCTCGCGATCCGCACGACGCCGCCGCAGTGATTGACGACGATTCGCGTATCGGGGTTCGCCTTCGCGAGATCGAACAACTCGGGCAATTGAGGAAAGAACAGCCACGCGTCGTATGACAGTCCGAGCGGCGCGAGCTGCGCGACGCCGGCCCGGTACGCGGGATCGAGCAGCAGCCCGCGCGGCACCGCCGACAACGGGTTGGCGAGCGACGGATCGGCATCCCATGTGCTCAGGTGCCGAACGCCGCGAAAGCGTCCGCGCCCCGCGTCGAGATGCGCTTCGAGCACGTCGCGCACGCGGGCGCCGAGCCGCAGGTCCGCATGCCCGACGATGCCTTTCGCGACGGCCGGGCCGCTGCGTTGCAGCGGCTCCGTCACGCCGGCGACGTAGCCCGTCTCGCCGACCGGCTTCAGTTCGGCCGGGCCCGCATCGCGATAGCGCGTCAGCGCCTGCATGTAGACGGATGCCTGGACGTTGTGGCCGGACCGCGCATCCTGCAGATAGTCGTCGAGCATGTAGATCCAGCCCGGCCGCTCGTAGAAGTGGTGATGCGCGTCGACGATCGGCAGATCCGGATCGAGTGCGGGTTCGAGCGCGGATGCGAGCCAGTCGCTTCGCACTGCGAGATAGTTGCCTTGCGTCGTCATGCGGGGGGCTCCGTTTTCAGCCGGCGTGCGCGTATCGGCCAATGCAGGGAGCGCGAGCGATGCGGCGGCCGCGCCGAGCAGCCGGCGTCGTTTGATCGAAAAGGTCATGTCATTCGCTCCGGTCGAACGCGTACAGCGACAGCGTGAGCAGCGTCGTGATCGCCAGGACGATCGCGAGGCCGAGCATCCCGGCCGTGAAGGTGCCGAAGCTGTCCTTCAGGTAGCCGACGAGATAAGGGCCCGCGAATCCGCCGAGCGCGCCGATCGAATTGATCAGCGCCAGCCCGCCGGCCGCTGCCTGGCCGGACAGGAAGCGCGAGGGCAGCGTGTAGAAGATCGTGCGTCCGGCAATCGTGCCGATCAGCGCGAGCGTGATGCCGACGAGCGCCGGCCCGAGCGTCAGGAAATGGGTCGACACGCCGAGCGCCACCGCGCCAATGGCCAGCCCGATCGCGAGGTTCGCGACCGGTCCGCCGCGCCGGTCCACCCGCTTCGCCCACCACAGCAGCGCGATCGTCGCGAAGAAGTAAGGCACCGCGGACAACCAGCCGGTCTGCATCGTCGACATCCCGTGCGCCTTCAGCATCTGCGGCAGCCAGATGCCGATGCCGTACGAACCCATCGTGAAGCCGAACGAGATCAGCGCGAGCAGATACACGCGCACGTCGCGCAGCGCGACGCCGAAGCGCTTCTTGCGGCCGGCGGCGGCCCCTTCGCGCTCGAACGCGCGCTGCAGCGCGGTACGCTCGTCGTCCGACAGCCACGCAGCCGTGGCCGGCGAGTCGGACAGGAGCTTCAGCACGAAAAAGCCGAGCGCGCACGCGGGCAGCCCTTCGACGATGAACATCCACTTCCAGCCTGCCAGGCCGAGCGTGCCGTCGAGCTGCAGCAGCCAGGTCGACAGCGGACCGCCGATCAGCGACGACAGCGGTGTGGACACCGTGAACCAGGCGAGCACGCGCGTGCGGTAACTCGCCGGGAACCACACCGCGAGGAAGAAGATCACGCCGGGGAAGAAGCCGGCCTCGCCGATGCCGAGCAGCAGCCGGATCGCATAGAAACTGGTCGGCCCCGTCGCGAGCGCGGTCGCCGCCGCCATCAGCCCCCACGTGATCATGATGCGCGCGAGCCAGCGCCGCGCACCGAAGCGGTACAGCGCGAGATTGCTCGGCACTTCGAACACGCAATAGCCCGCGAACATGATCCCGGCGCCCCAGCCGAACTGCGTCGCGGTCAGGCCGAGATCGCGATTCATCGTCAGCGCCGCGAACCCGACGCTCGTGCGGTCGAGATAGTTGAAGAAGTATGCGAGCGCGAGCAGCGGAATGAAGCGCCATGCGGCCTTGCGCACGGCCCGTTGCTCGATCGACGCGTCGGTCTCGCGATCGGCGGCCAGCGCCGGGGTAGCGGATGTCATGGTTGTCTCCGTGGATGCGGCGATCCGCGCCCGCGCGATCGCGCGGCCGGGATGCCTTGTTCGTTCGATGGATCGCGGCGGCGCTACGCGCTTGCCACTTCGTTCGGCGAAGGCGTGTCGGCCGATACGCCCGGCGGTTGGCCATCCGCGCCATGTCCGTGCCGGCCCGCGACAACGCCGGCTTCAATCAGCGCCCGAGCCTCGTGCGGCGTATAACCCAGCTCGCCGAGCAACGCGCAGGTATCCTGACCAAGCGCTGGCGGCGCCGAGCGCAGCCGCAGGCGCTCGCCCGCGAGCGTCAGCGGCAGCAGCGCGGTGCGCGTGTCGACCGGCCGGCCGGCGCTGCTCGCGTCGGCAGGCAGCGTCACGGCTTCGAGGCCCCCGGTCGCGAGCAGGTGCGGATCGTCGAACAGGTCCTGCGGCTTCGTGATCGGCGCATACGGCAAGCCGATCGATTCGAACGTCGCGCCGATCTCCGCCGCCGAATGCGCGGCGAGCCGCGCGCGCAGTTCCGGCAGCAGCCACTCGCGGGCCTGCACGCGCAAGTTGTTGGTTGCAAGGCGCGCATCGTCCTTCAGCGCGTCCAGGCCGAAGGCGTCGCAAAACAGCGCCCATTGCGTGTCCGACACGACCGCGAGAAAGATCTGCTCGCCGTCCTTCACCGAAAACACGTCATAGACCGCCCATGCGGAAATGCGGCTCGGCATCGGCGACGCGGCCTGCCCCGTCACCGCGAACTGCATCATGTGCTGCGCGACGAGGAACACGTTGTTCTCGAACAGCGAACTCTGCACCTGCTGGCCACGGCCGGTGCGTTCGCGCTGCGCGAGCGCGGCCATCGCGCCGATCGCGCCGAACATCCCGCCCATAATGTCGTTCACGCTCGAGCCCGCACGCAACGGCCGGCCTTCGGGGCCCGTCATGTATGCGAGGCCGCCCATCATCTGCACCACTTCGTCGAGCGCGGTGCGATGTTCGTACGGCCCCGGCAGGAAGCCCTTGTGCGATACGTACACCAGACGCGGATTCAGCGAGGACAGCGCCGGATAACCGAGGCCGAGCCGGTCCATCGTGCCGCTCTTGAAGTTCTCGCTGAAGACGTCCGCCGTCGCGACGAGCCGCCGCACGATCTCGAGCCCGCGCGGATCCTTCACGTCGACCGCGAGGCTCTTCTTGTTGCGGTTGAACATCCCGAAGAAGCCCGCGCCGGAACCGCGCAGCGCACGCGTGCTGTCGCCCGCGATCGGTTCGATCTTGATGACTTCCGCACCGAGGTCCGCGAGCAGCATCCCGCAGGTCGGGCCCATGACCATGTGCGTCATCTCGATCACGCGCACGCCGTCGTACGGCAGCGCCGAAGCCGGTGGGCGATCGTTCATTGCGCGACTCCCGTCAGGCAGCCTTCCGGCTGGGGCGCGACCGGCACGCGGCCGTCCGCATAACGAAAACCCTTCGGCAGCCCCGCTTCCGGCACGTGGCCGTACAGCGCCTCGGCCGGCAGCGCCGCGTGCAGGATCGCGCGCGCGGCGAGCAGCGCGTCGGCGTCGACGCCCGTGTCGTACCCCATCGACTCCAGCAGGAACACGAGGTCCTCGGTGACGATGTTGCCGGTCGCGCCCGGCGCGTACGGGCAGCCGCCGAGGCCGCCCTGGCTCGCGTCGAACGTCGTCACGCCGGCGTCGAGCGCCGCGTCGACGTTGGCGAGCCCCTGCCCGCGCGTGTTGTGGAAGTGCGCGCCGCCGGCCTTGTCGCCGACTTCACGCCGCAGGCGCAAGAACAGCCGGCGCACCTGCGCCGGATTCGCGTAACCGCTCGTATCGGACAGACCGATCTCGTCGACCCCGCATTCGGCCATCGCGACCGCCATCGCGATCGTCTCGTCGTCGGAAACCGCGCCGGCGATCGTGCAGCCGAACGCGACCGACACGCCCGCCTCGATCTGCACCGCCGGAAACCGCGCATCGCGCAGCGCGACGACCGCGCGCACCTCGTCGATCATCTGCGCCGGCGTCTTGCGGATGTTCGCCAGCGAATGCGCTTCGGTCACCGATACCGGCAGCGTCAGCTTGTGGACGCCCGCCTCGAACGCGCTTTCGGCGCCACGCAGGTTCGGCGCGAGCGCGGCGACGTGCAGCCCGGGAATCGCCAGCGCATGCGCGACGACGGCCTGCACGTCGGCCATCTGCGGCAACAGCCGCGCGGGCACGAACGACCCGACCTCGATCTCGCGCAGGCCGGCCGCGGCAAGCGCGGTGATCCAGCGCAACTTGTCGGCCGTCTGCATGACGGCCTTGATGCTCTGCAGGCCGTCGCGCGGACCGACCTCGCTGACCAGCACCTTCGGATATTCGGAAACGCTCATTCGACACCTCAAAGTTCTATCTGAAAGAACATCGTTCTGTTTGACGGAACTTTAGAGGCGTGCTGACTGGGCTGTAAGCGGGGTATACCCGTGAAGTTGCGATTTTTTGGAACTTGCGTTCTATCAGACAGAACGATATAGTCGATCGACCGTCACCAAGGAACCGCAAGCCGTGCCCCCGACCTCGACTCCCGCAGATCACACCGACGAAGCGCCCGATTCGTCGGCCGAAGCCTCCAGCGGCGTTGCCGTCCTCGATCGCGCGTTCGCGATCCTCCATGCTTTCGGGCAAACCGACGACCGGCTGTCGCTCGCGGAACTGTCGCGCCGCACCGGGCTGTACAAGAGCACGATCCTGCGCCTGCTCGCCGCGCTCGAGCACGGCGGCTTCATGCGCAAGCTCGACGACGGCCAGTACGCAGTCGGACACGAGCCGTTGCGGCTCGCCGCGCTGTATCAGCGCTCGTTCCGGGTCGGCCCGGTCGTCGAGCCGTTGCTCGAGACGCTGAGCCGCGAACTCGGCGAAACCGCATCGTTCTATGTGCGCCATGGCGACATGCGCTCGGTGCTCTACCGCGTCGAACCCGCGCGCACGGTGCGTGTGTCGATCCGGGTCGGCGAGGAGTTTCCGGTTCGCCAGGGGGCGTCCGGGAAAGTGCTGCTCGCGTTCACCGACCCGCACGATGCGCGGTGGGACGACGTGCGCGAACAGTTATGGGCCGCGTCGTACGGCGAGCGCGACCCGGAGACGGCGTCGGCGTCCGTGCCGGTGTTCGGCGCGGCCGGCGACTGCGTCGGCGCGCTGACGGTGTCGGGCCCGATATCGCGGCTTGCCGCCGCGCCGGCCATGGCCGCGGCGCTCGCGATGTTGTTGCCGCTCGCGCAGAAGGCGACCGTCGCGCTCGGCGGCGCAGGCGCGCGCTACGACGCGCAGGCCGTGCGCGACAGCCTCGCGCGCTTCGCGGCGGCGCCGGACGACACCGCGCAGCCCTAGCCGGCCACGCGCATCCGGCGCTGCAACAGCGCAAAAGGCGGCCGCATGCGACACTGGCCGTCGACGCATGCAGCGCGCCGCCCGCCGGCGCGGCACATGCCACTGCCGTCCGGACATGCACAAGGGAGCCCCACGATGAACGCCCCGCGCACCGCCACCTGGTATTTCGATTTCGTTTCGCCGTTCGCGTACCTGCAGCAGGAACGGTTCGACGGATTGCCGCCCGCCGCCGCCTACGAGCCGAAGCCGATCGTGCTCGGCGCGCTGCTCACCCACTGGGGCCAGAAAGCGCCGGCCGAGATCGCGGCAAAGCGCATCTTCACCTATCGCCACGCGCAATACCGCGCAGACAAGCTGGGCATTGCCTTCCGGATGCCGCCCGCGCACCCGTTCAACCCGATCCGGCCGCTGCGTCTCGCGATCGCGATGGGCAACACGCCCGACGCGATCCGGCGGATCTTCCGGCACATCTGGCGCGACGGCCAGGACGTATCGACGCCAGAGGGCTTCGCCGCGCTGTGCGAGGCGGTCGGCTTTCCCGAAGGCGTGACGGCCGTCGAAGCACAGCCGGTCAAGGACGCACTGCGCGCGAACACCGATCAGGCGATCGCGCACGGCGTGTTCGGCGTGCCGACCTTCGAACTCGACGGCGACCTGTTCTGGGGCGACGATGCGACCGACATGTTCGTCGACTGCGCGACGTCCCGCGCGTGGCTCGACTCGCCCGAAGTGCGCCGCATCAGCGCACTGCCCGAAGGCATCCGGCGCGGCTGACGGCGCGCGCGACGGCGCCTACGTGTCGCGCCCTTCGACGAGCGGCGGCACGGCCTCGCGCATCATCGCGACGAAGCGCACGAGCCGCGACGGGTAGAACTGCGCGTGCGGGTAGGTCAGGTAGACCGGCAACGGCGCGGCCTGCCAGTCGGGTGCGAGATGCACGAGTTCGCCGCGCGCGAGATGGTCCGCCAGCATCCACGACGAACCGACGCACGCGCCGACACCGAGCAGCGCCGCGCTGCGCAGCGCGTAGAGATTCGCCGTCGTGATGCGCGGACGCATCGCGATGCGCCGCGTGTCGCCCGTGACGGCGTGCGTCAGCGTCAGCTCGGTCCGGTAGTACGTGCGCAGCGCAAGCCACGGCAACGCGGCGAGCGCGTCGGGATCGGCCGGCACGTCGGCGCCGTTCAGCACGGACGGCGCAGCCACCACGAAGCGCGGCACCTTGCTCAGCCGGATCGCGACGACGGACGGATCGGTCGGCTCGCCGACCTGGATCGCGCAGTCGATTCCGCTGCCGACGAAATCGCGGACTTCGTCCTGCAGCAACCATTCCACCGATACGCGCGGATAGTCGCGCAGGAACCGCGCAAGCGGCGCGACGAAGCGCTCCTGCCCGAACGCGTGCGGCACCGCGACGCGCAACAGGCCGTCGGGCTCCTCCTGCGCGCCGCGCAGGTCGGCCTCGAACGCCGCCCAATTCGCCAGCAACTCCTTCGCGCGCGTGAAGCAGCGCTCGCCGTCGACGGTCAGCCGCATCGCATGCGTCGTCCGCTGCAGCAGCCTCATTCCGAGCGAGCGTTCGAGCGTCTGCAGCCGCCGGCTGATGGTCGGCTGCGTCGTGTGCAGCTGCGCGGCGGCGGCCGACAGGCTGCCGGCCTCGACTATGCGTACGAAGGTTTCCATCAACTCGAAACGATAGCCGGCACCGTCGACAGGCACCGTCTGAACGCGTGGAGACCCGCCAGCAGCGGGCGAAACGGAGATTTTGTCGGTCATTCGCCAAGCGTATAACAAATCTGCGCCGGGCGGCACTACCACGGTCGGCCGCCGGTCGGCAAACTCGCGTCCATCCAATACCCGAACAAGGATCTACGCGATGTCCACCCCGACCCGTCTCGACGCCGCGCCCCGCGCGGCCCAAGCGCCGGCCCATGCGGCCGCCTCCTCGATGCCCGATCGCCGGCTCGTGCTGCTGCTCGCCGCGGCGGCCGGCCTCGGCGTCGCGCCGCTCTACTATGCGCAGCCGATGCTCGCCGCGCTGGGGCCCGATCTCGGCGCGTCGGCGCGCGCGATCGGCTTCGTGCCGACGCTCACGCAGCTCGGCTATGCGCTGGGCATCCTGCTGCTCGCGCCGCTCGGCGACCGCTTCGACCGGCGCCGCGTGATCGTGACGAAAGCCGCCGCGCTGGTGGTCGCGCTGCTGCTCGCTGCAATCGCGCCGTCGCTCGGGCTGCTGCTGGCCGCGAGCTTCGCGATCGGCCTGACCGCAACCATGGCGCAGGACGTCGTCCCCGCCGCCGCGACGCTCGCGCACGACACGCATCGCGGCCGCATCGTCGGCACGGTAATGACGGGGCTGCTGCTCGGCATCCTGCTGTCGCGCGTCGTCGCCGGCTTCGTGGCGGAAACGGCCGGCTGGCGCGCGATGTTCGCGCTCGCGGCTGCCAGCGTCGCCGCGATCGGCGTCGTGGCCGCACGCGGGCTGCCGCGCTTCGAGCCGACCACGCAGCTGTCGTACCGCGCGCTGATCGGGTCGCTCGGCGAACTGTGGCGCCGTCATCCCGCGCTGCGCCGCGCCGCACTCGCGCAAGGGCTGCTGGCCGTCGGGTTCAGCGCGTTCTGGTCGACGCTCGCGGTGATGCTGCACGGCGCGCCGTTCCACCTCGGCAGCGCGGCCGCCGGCGCATTCGGCCTCGCGGGTGCCGCCGGCGCACTGGCCGCGCCCATCGCCGGACGCATGGCCGATCACCACGGTCCCGAGCGTGTCACGCGCATCGGCATCGGGATCGCGATGGTGTCGTTCGCCGCGATGGCCGCCGCACCGCTGCTGACGCCGCATGCGCAGCTCGCGCTGCTCGCCGCCGCGACGATCGGCTTCGATCTCGGCGTGCAGGCCACGCTGATCGCGCACCAGGCGATCGTCTACCGGATCGATCCCGCGTCGCGCAGCCGGCTCAACGCGGTGCTGTTCGTCGGCATGTTCATCGGGATGGCGGCCGGTGCCGCGCTCGGCAGTGCGTTGCTCGCGCAACTGGGCTGGAATGCGGTGATCGTGCTGGCGGTGACGACGTCGCTGGCGGCGCTGGCCGTGCGCATGTGGCGCCGGTAATTTTCGGCAACGCGCATACGAGGCGTGCAGGCTCACCGGGCCTGCACGCCTTTTCTTTTTGTTTTCGTTCGGTGCCGCGCAGTCCGGCGCAGCGCGACAGATCCGTACGAGACGCGGCGCGCATTCGGTCATTCGATGCAAAATCCGCGACGGCCCGCCGAATTGCCCGGTTCAACCAATTATTTTTCGCGGAAGCGGAAGGGTCCATACGCAACCGTCAGAGGATTGCACACGACCGCACCGCACGGCCTTCTCCAATCCGGCCCCATCGGAAAATCGCGTCTTCTAAGGGGATTCCCGGTATTTTTTCCCATTTTCTTCGAAATTACCGGTGACATACTTGCCCCCCATTGCGCTCCGGTGCGAGCGCGCTACCTGATTCTCGCCGGCCGCATGTCATGTACTGCGTGTCCGCCGGGGGTCGCAGAACATGAACAATTTCGATACCACGATCCAGATCTTCCTCACCCACATCACGTTCGGACCGCTAATGAACCACGCGATCCGCGTGATCGCCGGCCTCTATACGTTCAAGGGCTTCGTCCTCATCCCCGTGCTGTGCTGGCTGTGGTTCCAGCCGGGACCGCAGCGCGAACGGCAACGCGAGCTGGTCGTCGCGACGGTCGCGAGCGGACTCGTCGCGCTCGCGTTCGGCCGGTTGCTCGCGAAAGTCCTGCCGTTCCGCGTGCGGCCGATCTACAACCCCGACCTGCACCTGCACTTCCCGTCCGAGGAACTGCGTGCGGCCACGCTGCAGGCCTGGAGTTCGTTTCCGAGCGATCACGCGATGCTGTGGATGGCGATCGCGACGGGCATCTTCATCATCGCGCGCCGCGCGGGCGTGCTCGCGCTGCTGTATGCGGTCGTGTTCATCTGCGTGCCGCGCGCGTATCTCGGCTATCACTACCCGACCGACCTGATCGCCGGTGCCGCGATCGGCATCGCGATCGCCTGGCTGCTGACGCGCGATGCGATTCGATCGCGCTTCGCGCCGCAGGTGCTGGAGGCGATCCGGCGCTTTCCCGCGCCGGCCTATACGCTCGCGTTCCTGCTGTGCTTCGAGCTGATCACGCAGTTCGACGAACTGCTGACGCTCGCGCAGTCGGTCAAGCATACGACGATGTAACGGGACGGCGCCGCGATGCATCCGCTGCTGTCATCACGACGTCCAGGCACGCGCTGCCGGCCCTGCGCGGCGGCATCGCGCGCTGCGCGGGCCGCCGTCCAGGTCGTCGCCGCCGCGGCGACCGCGGCCGCGCACGTCAGTCGCGGTCGGGCGCACCGAGCGGGAAGAACGAACGATACGGCCGCGCTTCGTCAACCGCACGCGCGAACGACGGCCGCGCAAGCAGCCGCGTGCGATACGCGAGCACGTTCGCGAACGACGGATCGATCCGGTGCGTCCAGTCCGCGTAGAACAGGAACGGCGCCGCGCCGCAGTCGGCGAGGCTGAAGCGGTCGCCGGCCGCCCATTCGCGATCGGCCATCTTCTGGTCCAGCCACGCGTATGACGTTTCGAGCATCGCGCGCGCATCGGCGACGCCGCGCGCATCGCGCTCGTGCGCCGGCCGCAGCGCATCGAACACGACCTTCTGCTGCGGCGTCGAGACATAGTTGTCGAAGAAACGATCCATCATCCGCACTTCCAGCGCCGCGCGCCGGTCGTCGGGCACCAGCCGCACGGGGCCCGGGTGATAGAGGTCGAGGTACTCGACGATGATCGTCGCCTCGATCACCGTGCGGCCCGCGTCGACGAGCACCGGGAAGCGCTTCATCGGCCACAGCGCGGCCAGTTCCTGCATCGGCTTCGGATCGTCGTGCGCGAGCACGCGATAGTCGAACGGCGTGCCGTTCTCGTACAGCGCGGTCAGCACCTTCTGGCAGTAGGACGAAAAGGGATGGGCGTAGAGCGTCGGCGTCATCGCGGGGTCTCTCGGGTTTCGGCGCCGCGTCATGCGGCGCCACGTGATCGGATACCTTGACGACGAACGGCACCGGGCCGATTCGACATCCGTCCGATAATTTCTTGTTGCGCGCGAACGCGCGGCTACGCCCGGCCGTCCATCACGACGCGGCCTTCGCCCCGCCAGCGCAGCATCCCGCCGCCCAGGTTCGCGACGGCATCGAAACCGGCCTTCAGCAGGATCACCGTCGCCTGCGCGGAGCGGCCGCCCGCGCGGCACACGGTCACGATCGGCCGGTCACGCGCGAGCTCGCCGGTGCGCGCGGCCAGTTCGCCGAGCGGAATCGGCGTCGCGCCGGGCAGGTGGCCGAGCGGGCCGGTGAATTCGTCCGGCTCGCGCACGTCGACCACCTGCACCGCCGGCAGGTGATCCTCGAGCCACTGCGGATCGATTTCCCAGAAACCGGCGAACGTATAGACCAGCGGCGCCCAGTCGGGCGCCGCCTGCACGTCGGGCGCGTTCGCGGCGACGCCGCACTGCAGGTTCGCGGGCACCGCGACGTCGATCTGGCGCGGATGCGCGAGCCCGAGATTGTGCATGTAGCCCGCGAAATCGTCTTCGCTGAGATCGCCGCCGAGACGCGGATTGAAGCGCCGTTCCTCGCCGACGCTCGTCACCGTCAGCCCGCGATAGTCGTGCGCGGGATACAGCAGGCATGCGGCCGGTAGCGTGAAGAGCCGACCGTGCACCGCGCGATACAACGCGCGCGGGTCGCCCTGCTGGAAGTCGGTGCGGCCGGTGCCGCGAATCAGCAGGCAGTCGCCGGTGAACGCCATCGATTCGTCGTCGAGCACGAGGCTGATGCAACCGTTCGTATGGCCCGGCGTCGCGCGCACGGTCAGGTAGCGCGGGCCGAATGCGCAGCGATCGCCGTCGTTCAGGTAGCGATCGGCGCCCTGCGCGCCGCTCGCGGCCGAAATCGCGATCGTGTTGCCGGTGCGCTGCTTCAGCAGCCACGCGCCCGTCACGTGATCGGCGTGCACGTGCGTATCGATGGTCGCGACGAGCCGCAGCCCGAGTTCGTCGAGCAGCGCCGCATCGCGGCGCACCTGCTCGAATACCGGGTCGATCAGCAGCGCTTCGTGCGATCCGCGGTCGGCGAGCAGATACGTGTAGGTCGACGATTGCGGGTCGAAAAGTTGCCGGAAGATCATGGCGAAGTCGCTCCGTCGGCTGGGCGTTTCAGTTGTCGGAGGGTGCGGGTCGTGCAATCCGCACCGCGTGTATCGCCGGCGCGCGGGGCGCACGTTCATACAGCGTAGTGCAAAACACGCGCGTCGCCCGGCATCGTTGCATGCGGCGGGGCGTCATGCCGCGCCCGGACCGTCGCGCACACTGCCTTACACTACCGCCTGCTCTCGTCTTACGTTCACAGGAATTGCGTCGATATGTCGATGACGATCGATCCGAAGCAGGCCGCCGCGCTGCTGGCCGTCGCCGACACCGGCAGCTTCGAGCAGGCCGCCGTGCGCCTGCACGTGACCGCGTCCGCCGTCACGCAGCGGGTCCGCGCGCTGGAGGCGAGCCTCGGCACGCCGCTCGTGCTGCGCACGCGGCCGTGCCGGCCGACGGTGGCCGGACAGCGCGTGCTGCAGCACCTGCGCCGCGTCGCGCTGCTGCAGGCCGACCTGCAAAGCACGCTCGCAACCGAGCGCGAATCGCCGATCTCGGTCACGATCGCGCTGAACTCCGACAGCCTCGGCACCTGGTTCCTGCCCGCGCTGACGTCGGTACTCGCGGGCGAGCGCATCCTGTTCGAGCTGATCGTCGAGGATCAGGACCACACGTTCGCGCTGCTCGAAAGCGGGATGGCCGTCGGTTGCGTGACGACCGAGCCGAAACCGATGCGCGGCTGCGTCGCGACGCCGCTCGGCACGATGCGCTACCGGCTGCTCGCGGCCGCCGCGTTCGCGGTGCGCTGGTTTCCGCGCGGCCTGAACCGCACGAGCGCGCGCCATGCACCCGTCGTCGCGTATTCGCGGCGCGACACGCTGCAGTCCACGTTCCTGAAGGAGAAGTTCGGATTGCCCGAAGGTGCGTATCCGTGCCACTACGTGCCGGGCACGCACGCGCATTTCGCGGCGGTGCGGCACGGGCTCGGCTACGCGATGGTGCCGGAGCCGCTGATCGGCGGCGCGCCGCTCGACGCGCAAGGGCTCGTCGATCTCGCGCCCATGCATCCGACCGACATCGCGCTGTACTGGCATGCGTGGACCGTGCAGTCGCCGACCATGGCGTCGCTGTCCGCACGGGTGGTCGAAGCGGCGCGCCGGTTGCTCGCGCCGCTGCCGTGACGCGGGGGTGATCGACACCGCCGGCGCGGCACGTGGTGCCGTGCGCGCGGCGGCCAGAAACCCCGCCGCGCCGCCTATACTTTTTTCATCGGCCTCGCGAACGCGCGGCGCGGCCGATCATGCATATCCGGCCGTTCCCTTTCCCGTGAGGAGAACATCATGTCCCGCCGCTATATCGATTGCCGCGAGTTCCCGAGCGCGATGAATTGCTCGGTCGCGATTTCCGCCGACTCCGACAACGAACTGCTGGAAGCCGCCGTACAACATGCGGTCTCGGTGCACCAGCACACCGACAGCGCCGAACTGCGCACGCAACTGAAATCCCTGTTCCGCGACGGCACGCCGCCGGTCGACACGCCCCGGCAAGCGTAATCCGCCGGCACGCCGGATATCGACCGGCGGGCTGCAGCGTCGCCCCGATCGCCTTCCCACTTCCTGCTTCGCGCCACGACGCGCCGGCGCCCCCGCCGGCCGGCGCATTCCGCCTTACGCGCGCCGTTGCGCGAAATACGCGCCGACCGCGTCGATGAAGGTATCGATGTCCGCGCGCGACACGTCGCAGTGCGTGACGAAGCGCGACGCGTACAGCATCTGCGTGAGGATCCCGCGTTCCTTGAGCCACGCCTCAAGCGGCGCGCAATCGGCTTCGGGGAATTGCGCGAACACCATGTTCGTCGCGTGCGACAGCACCTTCACCGGCTCGATGCGCGCGAGGCCTGCCGCGAGATGCGCGGCGTTCGCGTGATCGTCGGCCAGCCGCTCGACGTTGTGGTCGAGCGCATACAGGCAGGCCGCCGCGAGGATGCCCGACTGCCGCATCCCGCCGCCCAGCACCTTGCGCCAGCGCTGCGCGCGCTCGACCAGCGCGCGATTGCCGACCAGCACCGAGCCGACCGGCGCGCCGAGCCCTTTCGAGAAACAGATCGACACGGTATCGAACGGCGCGCACAGTTCCGCGATCGGACGGCCCGACGCGACGGCCGCATTGCACACGCGCGCGCCGTCGAGGTGCGCGGCCAGCCCGCGGCTGCGCGCGAGCGCGACGGCTTCCTGCACATAGCCGTCCGGCAACACCTGGCCGCCGATCGTGTTTTCGAGCGCGAGCAGCCGCGTGCGGGCGAAGTGGTTGTCGATCGGCTTGATCGCCGCGGCGATCTTCGCGAGCGGCAGCGTGCCGTCGGGCGCGTTCTCGATCGGCTGCGGCTGAATGCTGCCGAGCACGGCCGCACCGCCGCCTTCGTACTTGTAGGTGTGCGCGAGCTGGCCGACGATGTATTCGTCGCCGCGTTCGCAATGGGCCATCAGCGCGGCCAGGTTGCTCTGCGTGCCGCTCGGGAAGAACAGGCCGGCTTCCTTGCCGGCCCGCTCGGCCGCGACCGCCTGCAGGCGCAGCACGGTCGGGTCGTCGCCCCATACGTCGTCACCGACTTCGGCGGCAGTCATCGCGGCCAGCATCGCCTGGCTCGGACGTGTCACGGTATCGCTGCGTAAATCGATCATCTTGTGCCCTGAGTGAACGCGGACCGGAACCGATGCGCCCGGCCCTGCCGAAACGAGACTCAGAGTGTACGCAATTCGCGCAGCGCCTGCCGGTGGCCGCATGCGCGCCGCATGCGTGCCGCGTCGACCCGACGTCGGCCCGACCGGACGCGGGGCGACACCGCGGCGTGCGCCGACCTCGTTGCGCCGGCCGCATCGATCGAATGATGCGACGCGCCATATTGCCGCACGTGCGGCAGACCGCCACGCCGCAGCCGCCTGCGCCACGAACGACGTTCTTGATACGAATCAACGATTTATCCCGAAATCGCGCGCACCGGGCTGGACATCTGCGACGAGTTGGCGCATTTCGCGGCGCAACATCGCAATCCATACTCCAGCCAACCCCGCTGCCCCGTCGGCCCGGGGGCCGCCGGCACCCGCCGGCGGGTATCGTCAGCCTCGGTCATCTGGTATGGACACCGCACTTTCGGCCCTCGATCTGGCCCGCCTGCAATTCGCGTTCACCGTCTCCTTTCACATCGTCTTCCCGGCGCTGAGCATCGGCCTCGCCAGCTTCATCGCCGTGCTCGAATATCGCTGGCTGAAGACCGGCAAGCAGTACTACAAAACGCTGTGCCTGTTCTGGTCGAAGATCTTCGCGGTCGCGTTCGGGATGGGCGTCGTCTCCGGCGTCGTCATGAGCTATCAGTTCGGCACCAACTGGTCGGGCTTCTCGAGCTTCGCCGGCGCCGTCACCGGCCCGCTGCTGATGTACGAGGTGATGACCGCGTTCTTCCTCGAAGCCGGCTTCCTCGGGATCATGCTGTTCGGCTGGAATCGCGTGAGCCCGCGCGCGCACTTCGGCGCGACGCTGATGGTCGCGATCGGAACGCTGATCTCGACGTTCTGGATCCTCGCGTCGAACAGCTGGATGCAGACGCCGCAGGGCTTCGAGATCGTCGACGGCCGCGTCGTGCCGACCGACTGGTTCGCGATCATCTTCAACCCGTCGTTCCCGTACCGCCTGTTCCATATGGCGATCGCCGCGTTCATCGTCGCCGCGCTGGTCGTGGCCGCGACGGGCGCGTGGCATCTGCTGAAGGGCCGCCGCGACAAGGGTGTGAAGAAGATGTTCTCGATGGCGCTGTGGCTGCTGCTCGTGCTCGCACCGCTGCAGGCCGTGATCGGCGACCAGCACGGTATCAACACGCTGAAGCACCAGCCCGCGAAGATCGCCGCGATCGAAGGGCTGTGGGAAACCGAGAAGGGCGGCACACCGCTCAACCTGTTCGGCATTCCGGACATGAAGGCCGAGACGACCCGCTACGCGGTGAAGGTGCCGCACCTCGGCAGCCTGATCCTCACGCACAGCTGGGACGGCGAGATCCGCGGGCTGAAGGACTTCCCGCCTGAAGACCGCCCGAATTCGACGGTCGTGTTCTGGAGCTTCCGGATCATGGTCGGCCTCGGCTTCGCGATGATCGGTCTCGCCGCGCTCGCCTGGCTGCTGCGCCGCCGCGGCAGCCTGTATGAATCGAAGTGGTTCCAGCGCTTCGCGCTCGTGATGGGCCCGACCGGCTTCGTATCGCTGCTCGCGGGCTGGGTGACGACCGAGGCAGGCCGCCAGCCGTGGGTCGTGTATGGCGTGATGCGCACCGCGCAGGGCGTGTCGCCGCTGTCGGTGCAGCAGGTCAGCCTGTCGATGATGACGTTCGTGATCGTGTACTTCCTCGTGTTCGGCACCGGCGTGTACTACATGTTGAAGCTGATGAAGGCCGGCCCCGCGCTGCCCGACGTCAAGCACGACGACACACCCGACACGCGCCCCGATCACACCGCGCGCCGCCCGATGTCGGCCGTCGACGAGCTGATCGAGACCGTCTGAGCCACCCATTTCGCAAACGAGAAAACCTATGGACGTCACCGTAATCTGGGCCGCGATCATCGCATTGGGGCTCTTCATGTACGTCGTGCTCGACGGCTTCGACCTCGGCATCGGCATCGTCTTCCCGTTCTTCCCGGACGAGAAGGAACGCGACCTGATGATGAACACCGTCGCGCCCGTGTGGGACGGCAACGAGACGTGGCTCGTGCTCGGCGGCGCCGGGCTGTTCGCGGTGTTCCCGATCGTCTATTCGACGGTGCTGTCGGCGCTGTACCTGCCGCTGATCTTCATGCTGGTGTGCCTGATCTTCCGCGGCGTGTCGTTCGAGATCCGCGCGAAGGCACGGCGCACGAAGCAGCTGTGGGATCTCGCGTTCATCGGCGGCTCGGCCGGCGCGACGCTGTTCCAGGGGATCGCGCTCGGCGCGTTCCTGCAGGGCATCAACGTGAAGGACGGTGTGTTCGCCGGCGACGCATTCGACTGGCTCACGCCGTTCAGCCTGCTGACGGGCCTCGGCCTGGTCGTCACGTACGCGCTGCTCGGCTGCTGCTGGCTCGTCGCGAAGACGGAAGGCGACCTGCAGCGGCGCCTCCATCGCGTCGTGTGGCCGCTGACCGTCGTGCTGCTCGGCTTCATTGCCGTCGTCAGCCTGTGGACGCCGCTGCAGGATCCGGCCATCGCGCAGCGCTGGTTCGATTCGGGGCTGTTCTGGCGCCTGCTGCCGGTGCCGTTCCTGGTCGCCGGGTGCGCGGTGTGGATGCGTCGTGCGGTGCGCGACCGGCACGACATGACGCCGTTCGTGCTCGCGCTGGTGCTCGTGCTGCTGGGTTACGTCGGCCTGCTCGTCACGATGTTCCCGTATGCGATTCCTCAGACGATGACGATCTGGGAAGCGGCGGCGCCGCGGTCGAGCCAGACCTTCACGCTGGTCGGCGCAGCGGTTATCCTGCCGATCATCATCGCCTACACGACGATGGGTTACTGGGTATTCCGAGGCAAGGTGCGCCATGAAGACCAGCATTACTACCACCACTGAAACCCCTGATTCCGCGGCGCGCCGGCCCGGCACGCCGCGGCCGCGCATGCGCGGCTGGATGTGGTTCGTCGTCCTGTGGGCGGGCGGCGTGCTCGGCGCCGTCACGCTCGGCTATGCGTTCAGGATCTTCATGAACCTGACGCTGTTTGCGGTGAAATGAAGCCCAGGAGGCCGGCTGACCGGGCGATCGCACCCGTTACGCCGGCCACGCGCATCGATACGCGATGCGCTTGCTCTGCCGGACGCGTTATTGCGGCGCCCGCCGCACCACGCCTAGCTTCAATCCCAGCATCCCGAATATGCGGTTCATCGTCTGCACCGTCCCGTCGCTGCGGCCCTGCTCGATATCCTGAATCGTCTTCGTCGACACGCCGGCGAGCTTCGCCATTTCGGTGCTCGTCAGCCGCATCGTCTTCTTCAGATGGCGTACCGATTCGCGCAGCGACCACTCGGGATGCGCGAGAACGTCCTCGATTGCCTGGCGCCGCAGCGCAAGCTGTTCGGGGAGCGACATCGCGTTATAGCGTTTGTCCATTGTGTCGCTCGCGCCCTAGCGCAGCCCATCCAGTTCTCGAGCGAGTCGCTCGAGGCCGGGTTTCAGAAAAGCATGCACATCGTGCTCCAGACCAAGCTCGGCGCCATGGTCCGCGATCTCGTGCAAGCGCGGCGCCATTGCGCGCAGCCTCACCTGCAAGGCGTCACGATCCAGCCCGACATGCAGGTCTCCCGCCTGCGGCTCGCTCGACGAGACGACCGCATCGAGTACCCGCGCCCAGTCCGGCTGGCCACCGTCATTTCCTTCCCAGCGGATGCGCCGTGCAATGCCGTCGGGGTGCAGATACATCGGTGCAAAGTCGTAAAGCGGCGTCAGGGCAACGCGGCCATCGAAGTCGCGTTGCAATGCGGTGTTTCGTGCATGATTATCCTTGTTGCCCAACGCAAGATTCGCGACATCGCGGCACAGATACTCGGCCACCTCGGTTTGAGGATCCGTGCATTGATGCACGAGATGCCGGCACACCTCGTCGTGACTCGGCACGACACCGAAGCCGGCTTTGCCCGTCAGCGACGCAATGCTTTCCTGAGCGAACCGCACGACACGATCGCCGATGCGTGCGCGATCGAACCGCGGAATGAATAGCGACCGGTCGCGTAACGTCAGCGGCGCATGCACACGCAAGCCAAGGCGCCGAGCCAATGCCATGTAGGGCGCTTCGTGACGCAGGATCTGGGCGCGGCGCTCGTTCGCGCCGCGCCCGAACTTGACGATATAGTGCTCGACCGCATGCGCGTCAGGCAGCGTGTGATCGAGATAGAGCAACCCGTCGTCGGCACGGGTCAGCAACAGCTTCGGCCACTCGCCCTGCACACCCGACGAGCCCGCGACGAAGCATCCGTGTTCGGCGAGATATTCGCTGAATGCGCCTCCCCGGGCGGCAACGTCATCGTCCGTAAAACCTTGGTGCGGACCTTGGCGCTCGGCAAGCCACTGTGCGGCTTCCTTGACGCGCAGATTGCCGATCGAGTTACCGGCTCCCGCCAACAGCAACGGCCAGTCTGCACGCTCCTCCGCCGTTTCCGGCAAATCGAGGCGGCGCAACAGTTCCTGGCGGCCGAAGCCTTGCGGCAACAAATCGATCAGGAAAACCGGCCAGTGGGGCGTCACCAGCGGCTCCAGGTCGACCGGGAAACCGCACGCCATCGCGTACGCGTCGCGGGCGAATTGATGCTCAACAATCCATTCGACGTCGTAACCCGTATAGGCGCGACCACGCCAGCCCTCATCAGGCTCACCAAACAGGGTGACAACGCCGACGTCGTGCCAGATACCCTCGGCGTGGAGCTGGATCGTGCAGGAGGCAGTCATTTCAGTAGAAATATATACAAATAACGCCGCTTATCACAGCTGAATTATATAAATTTCTACCGAAATAGGTATCCTGCTGTTGGACACTAAACGGTCGGGGGCGCTCCCCGCACCTTACCGCCGCTCGCCCAATGCCGCCTCGATCTTGCGATCGGTCTTGTACTGGCTCAGCGCATATACCGACCAGATCGCGGCCGGCAGCCAGCCGATGATCGTGAGCTGCAGGATCAGGCAGATGATCCCCGCGATCGGGCGGCCGATCGTGAAGAACTGGAACCACGGCAACAGCAGGGCAAGCAAAAGGCGCATCGGGAATCCTCTGGAGGCGTCGTTGAACGTTCATGCGCAGCCAATATGGCGGGTCGCGCGCCGCATTTCAAGCCCGGACCCGCCACTCGCGTGCCGACACAGCCGGCGATCGGCGCGCGCGGGACGCGACCTACGCCGCATCGGCCAGCCACTGCGCGACACGCGCGACCAGCCGGTCCGTTGCGTCGAAGCACTCGACCCCCGCCACCTGCGGCGCGTCGCACATCGCGAACACCGGCTTGCCCCACTGCAGCCCGAGCGCGATCTCGGACAGCGTGCCGAGCCCGCCGCCGACCGCGACCAGGCACAGCGACGCGCGCGCGATCAGCGCGTTGCGTGTAATGCCGAGCCCGGTCGGCAGCGCGACCGTCAGGTACGGGTTCGCCTCCCGCGCATCCTCCTCGGGCAGCAGCCCGATCGCGCACCCGCCGGCCGCCTGCGCGCCGCGCGCGGCCGCCTCCATCACGCCCTGCTTGCCGCCACCGACGATTGCGACGCCCGCTGCCGCAAGCGCATGCGCGATCCGTTCCGCGATCCGCATCTGCTCGTCCGTCGCATCGCGCGGACCGATCACGCCGACCGGCATGCAATGCCGCCGCGTGCCGCGCTGCCGCTGCGCGAGATCCGTGAGCGCGGAGCGCGCCGCCTCCGACCACTCAATGTCGCCGTTGTCGAACAAGGCCTTCCCCCAGAGCAAGAACGCAGGTACAGATCGCCGTCAGCACGATCGACAGCACGGCCGCCTGCGAGAAATCGGTTTGCCCGTCCGACAGCTTCAGGTACATCAGCAGCGGCAGGATGTTGATCTGCGTACCGGCCAGCGCGAGCGCCGTGCCGTACGTGCCGAGCGCGATCGCGGTCACGAGACACCATGCGGACGCGACCGACGGCCACAGCTCGCGCCATGCGACGTCGAGCCACGCGCGCCACGGCCGCGCGCCGAGCGTCAGCGCCGCCTCGAGCGGCCGCCGGTCGAGGTTCGCGAGCGCCGGGTAGATCATCAGCGCGACCCGCGGGATCAGGTAATACGCATACGCGACCGCCAGCCCCGGCATCGTGTAGATCGCGCCGCCGAGCACGTTCGGGTCCGCGCCCAGCGATGCCGCCAGCGTGGTGACGAAACCCGCGCGGCCGAACGCGAGGATGAAGCCGTACGCGATCACCAGCCCGGAAAACGCGAGCGGCACGCCGAGCAGCGCGAGCGACCAGTGGCGACGGGCCGGCGACTGCGCCGCCAGCGCAAAGGCGACCGGCACGCCGACGCCCACCGACAGCGTGCCGGCACCGACCGCCAGCGCGAGCGAGCGCACGATGGCGTCGGCCACGAGCGGATCGCGCAGCACCGCGACGAACGCACGGCTGCCGTCCGCGAACGCCGAGCCGACGAGCGCGGCGAGCGGCAGCACGAAGCACACCGCCAGCAAGATCGCCGCCGGAACCGCGCCGAAGCGGCGCAGCGCGCCGCGTTCGGCCAGGGAGGTCTGCATCGCGCGCTCCTTACTGGCCGAGCGTCGCCTGCGACCAGAGCTGGTCGATCTCGGCCTTGCGCGCCGCCGCCTTCGCGACGTCGAGCGGGCGCACCTGCGGCGCGTTCGGCAGCTTCGCCGCGACCTCCGGCGCAACCGGCGTGCCGGGCACCGCCGGGCGCACATAACCTTGTGCGAACAGCGCCTGGCCGACGTCGCTCATCACGAGGTTGAGCCAGAGCTGCGCGGCGGACGGGTTCGGGCCGTTCTTCACGAGGCTCATCGCATACGGCGCCGACACGCTGCCGTCCTGCGGAATCACGACGTCGGCCGCGTCGCCCATGCCGTCAGCGTACTTCGCCTTGAGGCCGTCGTTCTCGTAGCCGATCAGGATCGGGATCTCGCCCTTCACGAACTTCGCATACGGCGTCGTGCCCTCGACGCGCAGCACGTTGCCCGCGCGCTTCAGCCTGCCGAAGAATTCCGCGCCCGGTTTCGGATTCTCGACGCTGCCGCCGTTCGCGTACGCCGCCGCGAACACCGCGACCTGGCCCTGCCCGGTCGAGCGCGGATCGAGATAGACCACCGCGTTGCGATATTCGGGCTTCAGCAGGTCGGACCAGCGCTGCGGCACGTTCTTGACGAGCTTCTTGTTGACGAGGAACGCGATGTTCAGCGAGTGCACCGCGAACCAGCGGCCGTCCGCCGAGCGGAACACGTTCGGCAGCTTGTCGAAGTTCACCGGCTTGAACGGCGCGACGACTTCCTTGCTCTCGGCATCGAGCGCCGACGCGGCGAAGTAGTACGCGGTATCGGCCTGCGGACGACGGCGCGACTTGTCGAGCGCGACGACGGTCGCCGCGGAGCCGATGTCGTTGTACGTGATCTCGACCTTCGGGTAGCGCTTGCGGAATTCGGCGAACAGCGCCTTCCAGTTCGCCCATTCGGGGCCGGTATCGAACGACACGACGAGCCCTTCGTCGGCGGCCTTCGCATACAGCGCGTCTTCACCCGGATACAGCGGCGCGGCATGCGCGGCCGCGCAGGAAAGCGCCGCGAGCGCGCACAGCGCCAGCACGCGTGCCCGCACGGCCTTCACTAGAGAGGAGCCTGCAATCATCGGAAATCTCCGTTGTACGAAAAAAGTCATTGCGCGTCCGGCGACGCCGGCAGCACGAGCAGATGTCGCGGCTCGATCGCGATGCTGCGCGCGGCGGGTTCGCGCCCTTCGCACAACAGCGCGTCGGTCGAGCCGGCCGGAATGAAGTCGTAGCGCTGCGTCGCGCCGAAATAACGCACGTCACCGAGACGGCCGTCGAGCCGGTTCGGGCAGTGATCCGGCGGATCGGCCTGCACGTGTTCGGGCCGCACCAGCACCTCGACCGGCGTACCCGGCCGGTGCTCGCCCGTCTGCGCATGCAGCGTCGCGAAGCGCACGTCGACCGTGCCGTGCGCGAGCACGCGCCCGCGCAGCAGTGTCGAGTGCCCGACGAAGCGTGCGACCTGCGCGCTCGCCGGACGCTCGTACAGGTCGCGCGGCGTGCCGGCCTGGAGCACGCGGCCGCCGTCGACGATCGCGACGCGGTCGGCCATGCTCAGCGCCTCGTCCTGGTCGTGCGTGACGAACAGCGTCGTCGCGCCGCACGCACGCTGCAGCGCGCGAATCTCGTCCCGCAGTTGATGACGGATGCCGGCATCGAGCGCCGCCAGCGGCTCGTCGAGCAACAGCAGCTTCGGCTCGATCACGAGCGCGCGCGCCAGCGCGACGCGCTGTTGCTGTCCGCCCGACAGCATCGCGACGCCGCGCGCCGCATGCGTCGCCAGGCCGACGCGCTCGAGCATGTCCAGCGCGCGCCGGCGCCGCACGTCGGCCGCGACGCCGCGCATGCGCAGCCCGTACGCGACGTTGTCGACGACCGACAGGTTCGGGAACAGCGCATAGTGCTGGAACACCATCCCCACTTCGCGCCGCCACACGGGCACGCCGGCGACGTCGTCGCCGCCGATCGCGATGCGGCCGCGCCAGCCGTCGAGCAGCCCGGCCGCGAGCCGCAGCAGCGTGGATTTGCCGGAACCGCTGCGCCCCATCACCGCGAGCAGTTCGCCCTGCGCGGCAGACAGCGTGACGTCGTCGACACCATGACGCGCGCCGGGATACTGGAAACTGACGTGTTCGAATTCGAGACTCATGACGGACTCACTTCAGGCGTTGCACGGTGCCGACCGACACGAGCGTCGCGAGCACGGCGAGCACGAGCAGCACGACGGTGGCCGCGCACGCCATCCCCGACGCACCGTAGAACGCCTGCAGCAGCACGATCGGATAATTTCGGTAGCGAAAGCCGGCGATCAGGTTCGAGATCTGGAATTCGCCGATCGACAGCGCGGCCACCATGACGAGGCCGGAAAACAGGCTGTGCCGCAGGTTCGGCAGCACGATGGTGAGGAACTGGCGCAGCGGTGTCGCGCCGAGCGTCGCCGCACAGGCCTCGAGACGCGCCAGGCCGAGATGGCGCAGGTCGCCGAGCAGGGTCTGCAGCAGATACGGCAGCGTCAGCACCGCATGCGCGGCGATCATCAGCGGCAACGTGCCGAGCCACGGCAGCGTGTCGCCGCTGAAGATCGCGATGTAGCCGAAGCCGAGCGTCAGCGCGGGCACGGCGACCGGCATCAGCATCACGACGCGCGTCGCGAGCCCGCCGCCGGCCTGCGCGCGGTGATGCAGCGCGTAAGCGAGCGGCAGGCCGATCGCCGCATTGAGCGCACAGCACGCCAGCGCGACCATGAAACTCACGCCGAACGCGCGGGTGAAGCTCCGGTTCGCGGCCAGATCGGCAAACCAGTGCCACGTGAAGCCCGAGGGCAGCAGCGTGTTGGTCCACGACTCGCCGACGGAGCCGATCAGCAGCAGCGCGATCGGCAGCAGCAGGTAAAGCCCGAACACCGCGACGAGCGCCTGCAGCAACAACCGGCCGATGCGCGGGCCCGCCGGTTTGTTACGACGAATCGGAACACCGTCGGCCAGGGCCGGGGTGATGGACGGATGCATGAACGCTCTCGCTGGCAATGAGGAAAGACAGCGCGCGACGCCCGCCGGACGGGGCACGCACGTGTTTCGAGACCGGCGCAGTGTGCGGTTTCGACATGGCATCGTCATGAAAAAAACGTACAAAGCCGGCATCGATCTGTGCCGGGACGGAATAGCGGAATGAAGCACCTGTATCCGAACGTGGCGGAGCTGCACGCGTTCGCCAGTTCCGCGAAGTACCTGAATTTTTCCTATGCGGCCCGCGAACTGGGCCTGACGCCCAGCGCGGTCAGCCGGCAGATCGCGAATCTCGAAACGCTGTTCGGCGTGAAGCTGTTCGTGCGCGAGGGGCGCGGGCTCGCGCTCACCCGTGCGGGCCAGGTGTACCACGCCCGCATCGTCGGGCCGCTGCGCGAAATCGGCAACGCGTCGATCGAGCTGCTGAGCGCACGCGAGAACAGCGACCTGCTGACGATCGCGAGCGTGCCGACATTTACGACCAAGTGGCTCGTGCCGCGGCTCGCGCGCTTTCTCGCTGCCGCGCCGAGCGTCACGCTGAGCTTTCGCCGTCATCTCGCCCCCGGCGACGCGTTCCCGTTCGGGCTCGATGCGGCGATCCGCTACGGCGACGGTACCTGGGAAGGCGTGCGAAGCGATTACCTGGACGGCCGGACTTTCGTGCCGGTCTGCACGCGCGAATTCGCCGAGCGGCATGCGCTGCGCGAACCTGCCGACACCGTGGCGGCGCCGCGCCTCGTGCACGAGCAGGCCGGGATCGCATGGTCCGCGTGGGCGGAGCGGCATCGCGCGACGCAGATGAATGCGCTGGCCGGACCGCGCTTCGAACAGTATTCGGTGCTGATCCAGGCGGCGCAGGCCGGGCTCGGTCTCGCCCTGGTGCCGCGCTTCCTGATTCTCGACAATCTCGCGTCCGGCTCGCTGATCGAACCGTTCGACGCGCCGGTCGACGTGGACGAGCAGGGGCACTACCTGTGCTACGCGCCGGAGCGCCTGGCGACGAGCGATGCGCTGAGGCGCTTCAGGGAATGGATGCTGGACGAATCCGCGCGTGCGTGAGCCCGGCCGGGCACGCGCGGCGATGCAAAACGACGCGCGGCGGCGCGCGTCATGCGCCGGCCGCCACCCGACAACGGCGGCGGCCGGCGCGCTGCGTCAGTTGCCGAGACCCAGCCCCGGCAGCACGTGCGTGTTCTCGGCCACGACCGCGTGCAGCAGCTTCGGATCGGCGCCGAGCAGCCCGAGGATCGTCGGCGCGACCTGCTTCGTGCCGACGGTATCGCTCACGGAACGCGCGCGATGGAGGCCCGGGTACGACACGAGCAGGCCGAGGTGGCTGTCGTCCGGCGCGTTGCCGCCGTGCTCCTCGTCCTTCTTCGTGCTCGACGTGTAGATCACGCCCGGATTCGGCTGGACGACGATGTCCGGCGTGCGGCCGTTGGCCGGATCGCCGAAGCGCTCGGCCAGCGCCGCGCCGTACAGGACGTAGGCCTGCGGGCCGTCCGCGCAGATCCCCGGTGCATTGCAGCCCAGGTTCGCCTTCAGCGTCTGCACCACGGCCGTGCGCTGGCTGCGGTCGCGCAGCCAGATCAGGCCGACGTCGTCGGTCTGCACGAAGCCCGTGCCGACCAGGCCCGAACCGTCGTTCAGGTTGCCCGTCGACGTGTTGTTCTGGCCGAAGTTGCCGTTCGGGTCGAGATAGTTGTTCGTTTCAAGCAGCTTCGTCAGCGTGTCGCCGTTCTTCACGAGCTTCGAGTGATCGGTCGGCGACTGGCCGTGCTTCGCCGTGACGATCACGGCCGTCGACGAATACAGGTTGGCCTGCTTCAGCGCCGCGACGATATGGCCGATCGAGTTGTCGACGTACGTGATCGCATTCGCGACCTGGCCGTTCGGCGTGAAGTTCGCATCGAGATAGCCGCCGCCCTTCGCGACCGGCGCCTTCTGCGCGACGCTGAGCGTCTGGAAGTTGCCGCCGAACAGCGTCGGCACCGGTGCGCGCTTCGTGCCCGTCGAATCGAGGCCGTTGATCTGGTTGATCAGCGCCTGCACGTGCAGGTTGTCGAATTGCGCGGTATGCGAATAGACGTCCGTGTAGGCGGTGTTCGTCGCCGGGTCGATCGAGTTGATCTCGGTACGCGCGAGATCGTCGACGCCGGTGCCCGACGGGCCGTTCAGCCAGTCGTAGCCCCATGCGTGCTTGTCGGCCCACGCGGTGGTCGCGTTCGGGATGCCGGCCTTCACGGCCTCGAACACCGTATTGGTCTTCACGTAGTTGTGCGGATAGACCGGCACGCACTTGCCGTTGACCTTCGCGTTCGGGATCGCCTGCGGGTTGAACGCGCCGCCGCCGTTCAGGTGGACAAGCGCGCCGCCGTTCTGGGCGTCGATGCCGGTCGTCTCGTCGAACACGACGTTCCAGCCCTGCTTGCCCGAACAGGTCGTGTCGGTCGGCGCGTACAGGTTGCGGTCGTACGACACGTCGTAGAACAGGCCGGCGGTCTTCGGCGAGCCGCCCGTCACGAGCGCCGCGAGGCCCGGGAACGAGTCCGACAGGCCCGGCGTATACGCGTTCGTGTACGTGACGCCGCTTTGCGCGAGCACCGCGATGTTCGGACACGTGTTCGCGCCGATGCAGCGCGCGAGATCCTGCTCGTGCAGGCCGTCGACGCTGATCAGCAGCACGTGCTTCGCGACGCGCCGGCCGTGGCCGGCGTCGTTGCCCTGGCCGTTGCCGTCCTGCTGCGCCGCGCAGGCGCCCGCGCTTGCGAGCGCCAGCGCGCCCGCCACCATCGCCGCCATTTTCCGTTGCTTAACGAACCTGGAAATCATCACCCCACCTCATCGATTGACGTTGAACCGCGTGACTTGCCAACAGGCGCGCAAAATATGGCCGGATCGTGCGGCGGTCCGATGAAGCGGGGCTTTCTGTTTTCTATCAAACGTAACGAATCGCAAACGACATCACGCGGTCGCAATAAGCTGCATTCCGGCCGCGCCCGCATGCGGCCGGTTTTTTTTCGGGGTTGGCGCGCGACTATTGGCGTGTGATAAAGGGTTTTCCCTGACCCGGAGCACGAGTATGTCGACCCTGGAAGCTCTCCGGTTCGTGCTGGACGATGCACGCACCCCCGAAATCATTCGCCACCACGTCGTCGACGCGCTGCAGTACGCGTTGCGCAACTACGGCCAGGTATTCACCGCGAAGGAAGTCGAATGGCTCACGCAGTGGGACGATGCCCGCCTGCCGCTGGCCGCGAGGAAGGAACTGGACAAGCGCGAACCGGCGATCGAGGTGCGCTGACGGGACGCGCGCCGCCGCGCCCGATTGGCGATCGGACGCGGCGGCGGCGGATGATGAAGTAAGGCTTACTGCAGGCCGAAGTCGACGCGCGTCGTCGCGCCCTTGTCCTCGATGCCCTTCGCATCGAGCTTCGGCGCCACGACGAACATGCGGCTCGAATCGATCTTGCCGTCGAGGTACTGGCGCACGGCCTGCGCGCGCTGCTGCGCGAGCGCGCGCAGCGCGTTGTCGTCGGCCGGCGCGTGATCGGCGAGCGCCTGCTTCATGTCGGCGTCGGGCAGCGTCTTCTGCAGGCCGATCAGGTTGCGCGGCTTCTTGAAGTCGGCGTCCTTGTACGCACGCGTCAGGTACTTGGTGTACTCGGCCGGCTCGACCTTCACCGACATCGGATCGATGCTCTCGCCCTGGCCGATCACGTCCTTCAGCTTCTGCTGGCGGACCAACCGTTCGACGTACGCGTCGCGCAGCCCCGGCGTGTCCTTCGGCGGATCGACGCGGCCGATCAGGTCCAGCCGGATCGACGGCTTCTCGGTCAGCATCTTCACGACGGTGTCGAGCTTCTTCTGCTGCGCGTCGGTCAGCTCGTACGAGCCCGGCGCGAACTCGACGTAGCCGAGTTCCTCGCCGCCGCTGCCGCCGAACGCGTTCGCGAGCAGCGTGAACGGCGACGTGACCGCCTTCGCGATCAGATTCAGCACCGCGCGCCAGATCAGCCCGCCGATGCTGAACTCCGGATTCGACAGCGAGCCCGACACAGGCAGGTTCACGTCGATCTGGCCGCGCGTGTTCTTCAAGAGCGAGATCGCGAGCTTCACCGGCAGCTTCGTCGCCGTATCGTTTTCGACGTGATCGCCGAAGGTGAGCTGGTCGATGAAGATGTGGTTGTTCGCCTGCAGCTGGTCGTTCGCGAGCTGGTAGTGCAGGTCGACGTTGAGCTTGCCCTTCGTGATCGGGTAGCCGGCGTACTTCGCCGAATACGGCGTCAGGTTGGTCAGCTCGATGTCGTGCGCGGTCGCCGTGAGGTCCAGCGCCGGCTTGTCGATCAGCGGGTTCACCGAGCCCTTGATCGAAATCGGTCCGTTGCCCGCGAGGTTCGCGGCGACGTCGACCGGCGCGGACGTCGTCGAATCCGTGCCGAACGCACCGACCGTCCCGTTGATCGCGACCAGGTTCGCCGTGTAGTTCGGCTTGATGAAGTTGTCGGTGTAGGTCACGCGGCCGTTCTGCAGCACGAGCTGGCCGAAATGCATGCGCACCGGATTCTGCGGCGGCGGCGCGGCCTTCACGACGTCCGTCGTCGATGCGGCGGCCGGCGCGGACGCCTGCTGTGCCGCCGCGGCCGACGCGGCCTGTGCGGCCGCCGGCGGCGTCGCGCCCGGCGACAGCGGCACGGGCTCGCCCTTGCTCGCATCGCGCGTCAGCGACTGCGCGGGGCCGGTCTCCTTCGCGACGACGTCCTTCAGGTTCAGCCGCCCCTGCGCATCGAGCAGCACACGACCGTAGAAGTTCGAGAACGTCACGCGCGCGGCGTCGACGTCGGTGCCCTTCTCGTCGTAGTTCACCTTCAGGTTCGACAGCGCGAGCGAGCGCCAGCCGGCGAACGGGTCGGACGTCGCCTTGTCGAGCATCCGCACGTCGACCAGCGCGGCATCGCCGCGATAGGTCGCGCGCGGCGTGTCCTTCACCTGCGCGAACGTCAGGTTGCCCTGCGCGTTGAGCAGCGCGCTCGCGATGGTCGCGTTCAGCGCGCTGCCGAAGTACGGCTCGAACGCGGCCGCGTCGAGGCGGTTGCCGTCGATCTTCAGGCCGAGCTTCAGCGGCTGCGCGGTCACGTCGCCCGACACGTTCACCGAGCCCTTGCGGTTCAGCGTCGCCTTCAGCTGCACCGGCAGCGGCTTCGTCATGTCGTCGCTGATCTTCTGCACCGACAGGTCGAGCGGCTTGATCGCGAGCTTCACCGGGCGCGGCGTCGACAGGTCCGTGAAGTTCGCGGACGATTCCTTCACGTTCAGCGCGTCGATCCGGTAATGCCACGACGGCGCGGCCGCCTCGGCCTTGCGCGCGACCGTGCGCTTGGGCACCGCCGCCTGCGCGGGTTCGGCCAGCGCCGCCAGGTCGATCTTGCCGTCCTTCAGGCGCTTCACGTCGAGCGCGAGCCCGGTCGCGTCGACGCTCGCGATTTCCGCGGTGCGCGTGGCGACGTCGACCTTCGAAATCTTCGCGCTCGCGTCGGGCAGCACGATCGCGGGCGCCTTCGCGTCCGGCGTCGCGAGCTTCAGCGACTTCAGGCTCACCGTGCTGTCGGCGATCTGTGCGTCGAGCGGCGTCTTGCCCCAGTCGGCCTTCGCGTTGACGGTCGCGCCGAACGTGCCGTCGAGCACGCGCGCGCGGGTCGCCTCGCCAAGATACGGCTGCAGCGCCGGCAGCGCGAGCGCGTCGACCGTCAGCTTCGTGTCGGCCTGCTTCGCGGCCAGGCTGAACGCGCCTTCGGCCTTCACGTCGCCGCCGCGCGACAGCGACGTCGACAGCGTGTACTTCGCCGCCGTCTTGCCCTGCAGCGTGAAGCCGTCGAGCGTCGCGGCGAGCTTCGTCAGCGACATCGCGGTCGGTGTCGCCGGCACGCGGTCGTCGACGTTGATCGTGCCGCCGTCGATCGCGACATGACGGATCGTCAGGTCGAGCGGCGGCGCTTCCTTCGCGGCGGCTTCGGCCTTCGCGCCGCTCGCGGCGGCGACGGTGGCGGCGCTCGAGGCGGCGGCGCTCGAGGTGGCGGCACTCGAGGCGGCGACGCCCGACGCGGCCGGCTTGCCCGCGTCAGCCTTCGGCGCGGCGGCCGGATGGCCGGCGAGCTTCTCGACGTTCAGCACGCCCTGCTTGTCGCGCGCGAGGTCGATGACCGGCTGGTCGAGCCGGATCTCGTCGAAATGCAGCACGTTGCGCAGCGGCTCGAGGCCGGCGGCCGCGACGTGCACGCCGCGCGCGGCGAACAGCGGCTCGGATGCCAGGCCGGTCACCTTCGCGTCGTTCAGGTCGACGGTGCCCGACACGCGCAGCGTGGGCGTGTCGCCGCTCATCACGAAGTTCAGCTTGAGGTCGCTGCTCAACAGGCCGCCCGTGACGATCACCGGCAGCTTCGCCGGCGCGTACGAAATCAGCTTCGGCACGTCGAGCCGGTCGAACGTCAGCGCGACTTCCGACTCGCGCGACTGCGCGAACGGCTTCGTCCTGCCGTCGATCGCGATCGGGCTGCCGTCGAACCGCGCGCGCAGTTTCGGCTGCACGAAGATGTCGGTCTTCGACGGCAGCGTCGCGATGAACGGGATGCCGAGCGTCCAGTTGTCGACCACGTGCTTTTCGTTCAGCAGGCGGTCGTCGAAGTCGATCCGGCCGTCGTTGACCTGGATGTTCGACACCGAGAAATGCGTCGGCTTGCTTTCAGGTTTGGACGGCGTCGAGAACTTCTCGATCAGGTCGGTGAAGTTGAAGCGCTGCGCGTCGTAGCGGACGATATGAAAGCGCGGCGAGTCGACACGCACTTCGTTGACGATCGGCGCGCCGCGGAACAGCGACGACCACGACGGCCGCACGACGAGCTTGCCGATGTCGATGAAGTCGCCCTGGCCGCCGCGCTCGCCGACGTGCACGCCGTCGGCTTCGAGATTGAGCGTGTACGGATTCAGCGCGATGCGCTGGACCGTGGACGGCCGGCCGAGCTGCTGGCTCAGTTGCTGTTCGGCGATGTGGCGGATCAGCGGCGGCGCCGCGAAGAACCCGAGCAGCCCGAACAAGACGAGGAAGATCAGCACGCCGAGGCCGATACGCCGGGTCCGGCGCGAGCGTGCAACGCCGCCGAGGGCATGGAGGGTCGAGGATACGGTTTCTTTGTCTGCGCTTGCCATGCTTGAATGCCTCGGGAATGGATGCCGGGCCGCACCGGACAACCGGCACGGCCGCGCACGCTATCCCGAAAGTATAGGCTCAGGGGGGGACGGAACGTCGCTCGGGCGCGAGCGCCGCGCCCGCGGATCGGACAGCGGCGGCGCCTATCCGTTCATTTCCGGACGACGACGGGCGGCATCCACGAGCCGTCGCTCGCTTGCGGCTTCGGTGCGTACAGGCGCAGCGCGAGCGCGAAATCGGTGCGCGGCGCCGGCAGCCAGTTGGCCGCATGCGTGCCGCCCGGCGACGCCGACACGACCACGTCGATCGAGCCGTCGCGGTTGCGGCGCAGCCGGTCGCGATCGCCGAGCGAGCGGCGCACCGAGCCGGCGTCGGGCAGTGCTCCGTTCGTCGCGTACGGCGTCAGCGTCCAGAATCCGCGCACCGGCGGCAGCGCGCCCGGCGCGAAGTGCAGCACGTAGCGGTTCGCGCCGTTCAGCGAATGGCCGTCGCTGTCGACGCGCACGAGCGCGAGCGTCTCGTCGTCGCGTGTCGCGGTGCCGAACTGCGTGTAGGCCGCGTACGCACGCAGCGCATAGTCCTGGCCGTATTTGCCGGCCGTGTCGCCGATCCAGGTCCAGCCGTTCGCGTTCAACAGGTTCGACGGCGCCGTCGCGAGCCGCGCGCGCGCCTCGGCGACGCCGGCCGTCGCGGCGCTCAGGCGATCGCCCGTCCACAGCACCGGGTAGCCGGCCGTCACGCCGATGTCGTTCAGCTGTTCCAGCGCATGCGCATCGTCGGCCGGCGCCGGGTTGTCCTGCAGCGCCTGCGCGAAGCGCGTGAAGAACGCCTTCGGGTCGAGCGCGGCCACCTGCTCGGCCGGCGTGCCGCCGCCCACCGCTTCCGACGGCGCGCTGCCCGCATGGACCGCGACCGACGCGCCGCGCGCGCTGCCCGTATAAACGGACAGCGGCACCACGCGGATCGCCCGCTGCAGCTTCTTCACGTTCGTGAGATCGCGCCCGCCGCTCGTCTGCAGCCGCACTTCGAGCCACGCGTTGGCCGACGGCACGTCGATACGCACCGCGCCATTCGGCAGCGTGCCCTGCCAGTCCTTCGCAGTGAAGGCAATCGTTTGCGATCGCACGGCGCCGCGAGCGCCACGCGCCGCCACGCTCGACGACGACCACAGCACGTTCGTCCACATGTCGAGCGCGCGAGCATCCCAGTAGCGGCCGCGGGTGTCCGGCAGCGTGACGATCACCGGCTCGGCGCCGACGTCAAGCCAACCGGTCGAGTCGAGCGTGTCGACGCCCGGCAGCGGCGGGTTGAGCGCGCCGACGGGCGGCAGCGCCTGCGCGTGACGCAGCGTGTTGAGCGGCGCCTGGCCCGGCTGCGCGCCGTCGCCGCCCGTCGCGGCTTCCTTCGCGACGTCCATCAGCACGAGCGGATACGCGTATACATAGGAGTCGGCCACTTCGGCACGCATCCAGCCGGTTTTCCGCTGGATCGCGTCCGGCTGCGACGCGCATCCCGCCAGCAGCGCCGCCAGGGCCAGCGACGCGCAGGCCGCGCGCCGCGGAGAAATTGATTCTCGTAGGTTTTCAATCATTGAGTACTGGCCGAATATCGTTCTTGTCAGTCAACGCCTTGTTCGACTCACGATCGGCGAAAGCAAGGCACCCCAGCCTGCCCGGTCGCCGCTTCGCACGGCGGGCGCTGATGTCAGGCCGGTATCATAGCGCCTAAGGGCATCCCCCAATATGCCGAATAACGGGCGGAGCGCTAGCCGGACTGCGGTCGGCCAGGATCTTCATTGATCCAGCCCCTATCGAGAGCAGCCCGCCGCCTGCGCGGGCCAGCACGACAGGCGAGAATACATCGGCCGCCGGCACGATCCTGTATTGCATCGCCACCCCTTGACCTTCCCATCATGGGAATGTTGATACTGGGAGTCATTCGCGGCACGAACCGCGCTTTTGGGGAATCCGACATGACTGAACCACTCGCCTCCGCCGACGTGCGCACGATCGAACTGACCGTCGATGGCATGCATTGCGGCGGCTGCACGGGCCGCGTGCAGCGTGCGCTGGCCGCCGTGCCGGGCGTCGTCGAGGCCGCGGTCGATCTCGGCGCGCATGCGGCGACGGTGACCGTGCAGGACACGCTCGAAACCGCGCAGCTCGTCGACGCGGTCGGCGCAGCCGGCTATCGCGCAGCCGTGCGCGACGCGGTGGTCGAAACCGTTGCGGCCGCGCATGCGCCGCACGCCGGGCACGCGACGCGCGCGGAAGCCCGGCTCGAAACGGCGGCCGCGGCGACGGCATTGCCCGCGACCGCCGCCACGATCGAACTCGATATCGACGGCATGACTTGCGCGTCGTGCGTGGCGCGTGTCGAAAAAGCGCTGGCGAAGGTGCCCGGCGTCACGCATGCGTCGGTCAACCTCGCCACCGAACGCGCGACCATCAATGCAGCGCCGGACGTTTCCGCGTCGCAACTGGCCGAGGTCGTGCAACAAGCCGGCTACGGCGCGACACCGGTCGCCGCGACGCCGCCGGCCGTTTCGCGCGATCTCGAATTCGACATCGGCGGCATGACCTGCGCCTCCTGCGCCGGCCGCGTCGAAAAGGCGCTGGCCGCGGTGCCGGGCGTCGCGCGCGCATCGGTCAATCTCGCGACCGAGCGCGCGTCGGTGCACGGCGCCGGCGCGCTCGACGCCGCCGCGCTGATCGCGGCGGTCACGACGGCCGGCTACCGTGCATCGCTCGCCGCCGCATCGGACGCCGGTGCCGCAGCCGCAGCCGAAACCCACGACGGCGCCCCCGCGCAAGCCCACGATGCCCGCAAGCACCGCGAAGCCATCCGCGAGCGCAATCTGGTGATCGGCTCGGCCGTGCTGAGCGCACCGCTCGTCGTGCCGATGCTCGTCGCGCCGTTCGGCATCGACGCGATGCTGCCCGGCTGGCTGCAGCTCGTGCTCGCGTCGATCGTCCAGTTCGGCTTCGGCGCGCGCTTCTATCGCGCCGCCTGGCATGCGGTGAAGGCACGCACCGGCAACATGGACCTGCTCGTCGCGCTCGGCACCTCGGCCGCGTTCGGCCTGAGCCTGTGGATGCTGCTGCGCGACCCCGCGCACCCCGGCCACCTCTATTTCGAGGCATCGGCCGTCATCATTACGCTGGTGCGCTTCGGCAAATGGCTCGAAGCACGCGCGAAACGCCAGACGACCGAGGCGATCCGCGCGCTGAACGCGCTGCGCCCCGACCGTGCGCGCGTCGTCGAGCACGGCGTCGAACGCGACGTGCCGCTGGCGCAGGTGCGCGTCGGCACGACCGTCAGCATTCGTCCGGGCGAGCGCGTGCCCGTCGACGGCCGGATCGTGTCGGGCCGCTCGCACGTCGACGAATCGCTGATCACCGGCGAAAGCCTGCCGGTGCCGAAGGACGACGGCGATCCGGTCACGGCTGGGTCGATCAACGGCGAAGGTGCGCTCGTCGTCGAAACCACCGCGATCGGCGCGGAAACCACGCTCGCCCGCATCATCCGCCTCGTCGAATCCGCGCAGGCGGAAAAGGCGCCGATCCAGCGGCTCGTCGATCGTGTGAGCGAAGTGTTCGTGCCGGCGATCCTCGGCATTGCCGTGCTGACGCTGATCGGCTGGCTGATCGCCGGCGCCGGCACCGAGACGGCGATCCTCAACGCGGTCGCGGTGCTCGTCATCGCGTGCCCGTGCGCGCTCGGCCTCGCGACGCCCGCCGCGATCATGGCCGGCACCGGCGTCGCGGCCCGCCACGGCGTACTGATCAAGGACGCGCAGGCGCTCGAGCTCGCGCAGCGCACCACCGTGATCGCGTTCGACAAGACCGGCACGCTGACCGAAGGCAAGCCGTCCGTGACGGCGTTCGACGCCGTCGGCATCCCGCGTGAGCAAGCGCTCGCGCTCGCGGCCGCGGTCCAGCGGCAAAGCGATCACCCGCTCGCGCGCGCCGTGGTCGCCGCGCACGATGCGGATGTCGCGGCCCGCGCCGCCGCCGCGGGTTCGGCCGAAGTTGTCGCGGCCGACGCGCGCGCGGTGGCCGGACGCGGCGTCGAAGCGCGCGTCGACGGGCAGCTTCTCGCGCTCGGCAGCACCCGCTGGCGCGATGAACTCGGCCTCGTCGTGCCGCCCGAACTCGACGCGCGTGCCGCGGAACTCGAGCGCGCGGGCAACACGATTTCGTGGCTGATGCGCGCCGATGCGCCGCGTGCGCTGCTCGCGCTGATCGCGTTCGGCGACACCGTGAAACCCGGCGCGCGCGACGCGGTCGCGGCACTGTCGGCGCGCGGCGTCGCGAGCGTGCTCGTGACGGGCGACAACCGCGGCAGCGCGGCGGCCGTCGCGGCGGCGCTCGGGATCGGCGAAGTGCACGCGCAGGTGCTGCCCGACGACAAGGCGCGCGTGGTGGCCGAACTGAAGCGCACGCACGGCGGGATCGTCGCGATGGTCGGCGACGGGATCAACGACGCGCCCGCGCTCGCCGCGGCCGACGTCGGCATCGCGATGGCAACCGGCACCGACGTCGCGATGCATACGGCCGGCATCACGCTGATGCGCGGCGACCCGGCGCTCGTCGCCGATGCGATCGACATCTCGAAGCGGACGTACAGGAAAATCCAGCAGAACCTGTTCTGGGCGTTCGTCTACAACCTGATCGGCGTGCCGCTCGCGGCGCTCGGCTGGCTGAATCCGGTGATCGCGGGAGCAGCGATGGCGTTCTCGAGCGTCAGCGTCGTGACGAACGCGTTGCTGCTGAGGAGATGGAAGGGGCAGGCACGGTGATGGGGCGAGGTCGTGAGAACCAGTAGCGCAACAGCCGGCGGGCTGCCGCGTGCGGCGTCCGCGGTGGAAACTGCGCAGTTGCCCACTCTGCGATGGTAGCCGGCCGGCTTACTCCTGCTTTTACGAAGTCACCGACGTCTACGAATCCACAAGCAATATGCGCCAATCGCGACCAACATCGCTCCGTCGATGACTCCGAGCAAGGGAAGCGGGTCCGTCCATTTATCCATATTGGTCGTGCGGGCATAGTAGGGCGGACCGTCACCATACGCCTCGCTGAGATTGATCGCGTTGAACGCGAAAACAGGCGCGAGCAAAATCAGCAGCGCGGCACCGATGCCTATGCGCAATGAGCGTTTTCGCATGTCAGTATTGCACCGTCAGTGGAACGTAGCACTCGGGTGCATTCTTCGTTGCCGCCTCGATATCGCAAACGAAATTTCCCATTCCTGAATGAAGATTGATGCACCCGGCGGATCCGGCGTGATTGCCGCCGTGGATAAAAAATCCACCACGACCGAACGTCCGGGTGCCGGGCATTACGTGAATGGTCAGTCGGTGATCCCCCATGCTGCACGCGAAGCAAGGTTGTACCAGCGATTCGTCCACATTTGGGAAGGCTGAATCCAGTATTGACCAGGTGGTATAGGGCCAACATTTTCCATCTGTTGGCGAGCGCCTGAATAATCGAAATTGCCGCGATTGTCCGGACGGCCGGAAACTGCAGAATATACCCCGGTTGCATTCCCCGTCATGATCAAAAAACGCCCATCGAATCGGAGCGAAATGGACGCGCGCGCGCAAGCGGGGACGGTCGGAATACCGCGTTCGGCAGCGTATCTGTCCTCCATCGATCGTTATCCTCGTTTGTTGATGATTGAGTACACCAAGCTTTTGGCGTCCCATCATAGAGGGGCTACGCTGGATTTCAGTCGCCATGCAAATTGGAGCGCACCGGGTTCAAGACGTTAAACCGGGTTCACGAGCCCGCTCCAGAGCGCGCGGCGACTCATGCGTGCTCTCACGCGAAAACGTGTCGAACCGCAAACGCTGAGCCCGTGGAGTGCGGATCTTCGCCGCTAGCCCTGGACGACCGGCTTGATCAGCGTCGTCGTGATCGGCACGAAGCCGCACGCCCGATACAGCGCACGGGCAGCCGTGTTGTGATTGAACACCGACAGCCCGATCTCGGTGACGCCATGGCTGCGCGCCTCGGCCTCGAGTGCATCGAGCGCGCGCGTGGCCCAGCCCTGGCGGCGCCGGGCCGGGACGATGTCGAGGTCGTAGATGAACAGCGTACGGTTCGGCCCTTCGGGCACGATCGCATACCAGAGGTCGCCGACCGTGTCGCCGCTGGCGGTGTCGATCAGCTGGACGAGCGTCTGCCCGGAGGTGAGCAGGCCGTCGGGCAGCAGCGTATCGAAGCACGCGCGGGCGCGGCTCGCCGCGTCGTCGGTCGCGTTCTGCCCGGATGACACGAGATCGCGCGCGTAGCCGTCGATGGCGCGCGTGCGGTATGCGTGGAATTCGCCGGCCGTCATCGGCCGCATCTGCAGCATGGCCCGGGTGTCGCGAGGCAGGTCGAACTTCCAGTGTAGCGGGACGGTCGCACCGGCGCGCGATGCGGCGGTGGAAAACGGGCAGGCAGTTGCGGCAAGCGCCGCGCCGAATCAACGAATCAACGAATCAACGAATCAACGAATCAACGAATCAACGACGGTACAGGACGATCGGCACGAGGTTCGCACGACGCACGCGCTCGGCTTCGGCGTGACGCGCAGCATACGAATATTCCGCGTCGAGCGGCAGGTGCGGGGAGACGAACAGGTCGTCGATCTTTTGCAGCAGGGCAAGAATGAAGCTCATGTGAGACTCCTGACAGATGGCTCTAGGGTTTTCCCTTAGACGGACTCCATTCTAAGGGTTTTCCCTGAACTCTGCCAGCGACCGCATCCGTTTGCCGCACCCGCACGACCGTCGACGGACGGCTTGCCCCGACCCGCCTTGTCAGGCCGGGGTTTGCAGGTAGGGTCGGAAGATCTAGTGCGTTCTACGTGCACGCTTCGCGGCCGCCGCCTCACGGTTCGCATTGCGCTGCAGCCGGTCGACCTGCGACAGCATCGCTTCGTGGTGTTCCGCGAGCGTCATCAGCGTTGCCTGCTGCGTCGACAGATCGGCAGCCAGTCGATCGATCCGCTGTTGCCGGGCGTCCAGTTCCTGCTTCAGTTGCGTGATCTGCCGCGTTTGCAGCACCAGTGTGACGAGCCCCGCGACCATGACGATCGCGAGCGCCAGCAGCAGCCGGTTGACGCGACGCATCTCGCGATCGGCCGCCAGCTTCATGCCGGCCGCCTCGGCCTGCAGCGTGGCGAGCCGATCCGACAGCGGGCGCAGATGCGTGTCGGGATCGAAGGCCGGCGCGCTCGGCGCAGCCGCTTGCGCACGATCCGCCGACGGCTTCGTCACGAACGACGCCGCGGACGCCACCGGCTGCACGACCGGCGAGGCCGGCGCTGCCGCTGCTCGCGCAGCATCAAGGGGACTCGCGGCAATTGCGACAACGGCGGGCTCGGCCGGTTCGGCGGTCGCCTGCGATTCAGCAGACGGCGCAGTGTGCTGCGGAGTCGATTCCGCTTCGGTGCCGACAGCCGCTGCGTCCGGTGCACCACGCACGGCTGACGTTGCCGCTTCTCGCGCACCGGCAGTCGCGCGTCGCTTACCGCCGGAGGATGCGCGACGCCCCTTCGAGGTCTCGCCGGGCGTCCGCACTGCCTCATCGTGTGTGACCGGCGCGGCGGCACCTTCGGCCTCGCTGCCCGCTTTCACGGGACGCTCGCCGACAACCGCTTCGACCGCACCACCCACCGCCCCGTCCTTCGCCGTCGAACGATCGGCGTTCGTCCCGGCCGCGTCGCCCGCTTCCGCCACGCTGCCGGCCTTCACCTGGCCACCGTCGGTGGCCGGCTCACCGGCTGCCGTCGCGGCGACACCAGCGGACTGCCGCGCGTCGCCGGGCTTCGTTGCGTTGGCAGCGGACGCGTGCACGACATCGGCATCGACCCCATCGCCGTTTCGACGCGTCGAGGCAGACTCCGTCGTCGTTGCAACGTCGGGAGCCGGCTCGACCGCACCGGCGGCGGCACCCGGCGTGCTGAATCCGTCCAGCGTCGCCTGCCGACCGGCGTCCTCGCCGTCCGAGACGGCGGCCACCGTCTCGGCGTCCGCCACCGCGTCATCACGCGAGACGGCCGGCGCACGCGCAGCCGGCTCGAGCACCGGATCGCCGAACAGGTCGAGCGTGCGTTCGTCCCGCGGCGCATCGCCGCCCGCCGCGTTGCCGGACCGCGCGGTTGCCCTGGCGGCGGTGTCTGCCGCGGCCGCGACGGAGCGCGGACGCGAACGGGCCGACGAACGGCCGGAGCGGGAACGGGAGCGAGGCAGGGATACGGATTCGGTCATGGAGTCGGATTACAGGCCCGCGAACGCGGAACCGGAAGTCGAACGGAATCAGTGACCGGTCATTGTCGCATGACCAATCGCCGATCCGGCCGATCGGATGCCGTCTATTCGTCGCCCGACAGCCCGCTGCCTTCCTCGAATGATTTATCTCCTTTTTTGGCGTCGGCCGCGCGGAATGTTTTATCCTTGGCCCCGGCCGCGCCGATCCTCCGGGCCGCGCCGACACGTTTCGATCCAAGCGCATAACCCCGTCATGTCCGTTTCCGACTCCGCTTCCGCCCAGGCCGCCCTGTTGCGCCATCATTTCGCGCACGTCGTCTTGCCGATCTGGCAGGGTTCAGGGTTCGATCACACGCTGCGGCTGCCGTTCGAGGCCGTCGATCCGGCCACCCAGGCACCGCTGCCCGTCACCCGCTATCGCGCAATGGCTTGTGCGCGGCAACTGTTCGTGTTCGCGCAGGCCGGCCACACCGCGCATGCGGCCACGCTGTTCGACTCGCTGTGCAGCCGCTTCCGCGACCCGCGCCACGGCGGCTGGTTCTACAGCGTCGACGCGCAAGGCGCGCCGCTCGACACGACCAAGGATCTTTATACGCATGCGTTCATCGTGTTCGCGTGCGCCGCGTGGCATGCGGCGTCGGGCGACGCCGCGGCGCGCACGGTCGCCGAGGACACCGCCGCGCTGATCCAGGACCGCTTCGCGCCGCAGCGGGGCGACGCGCTGCTCGATGCCGCGCGTCACGCCGATTTCTCGTCATCGGGCAGCGGCGCGCTGCAGAACCCGCTGATGCACCTGACCGAAGCATGGCTCGCGGCCGCCGATGCGTTCGGCGACACGGCGTTCGACGATGCGCTCGCGCGCACCGCGCAGGCCGTCGAGCGCACGTTCGTCGATGCGGCGACCGGCTGCGTCGCCGAGCTGCCGCTCGGGGCGGCCGATAACCGCTTCGAGCCCGGCCACCAGTTCGAATGGTTCTATCTGGTCGACGCGGCCGGCGCGCGCCTCGCGCAAACCGGGCTCCCCGACGCGCTCGCGCGCGCGTTCGCGTTCGCCGAGCAGCACGGGGTCGATCCGCGGACGGGCGCCGTGTGCGCGGCGGTCGACGCACGAGGCGCATGCATCGACGGCACGCAGCGGATCTGGGCGCAGACCGAATACCTGCGCGCGCTCGCCACGCACGGCGGCACGCCGGCGTCCGCGCCGCTCGCGCAGCAGATCGAGCGCTTCGCCGCGCGCTTCCTGCATCCGCGCGGCTGGTTCGAGTGCAAGACGGCCGACGGGCAGGTGTCGCGCGCCGACATGCCGTCGACCACGCCCTACCACCTCGCGACCGCTTACGCGGCGCTGCCCGCCGTTTCGTAACCGGCGTCGGCAAACGACGGCGACCCGCGCTCATCGCGAGCACCGCGAGCCGCGCGCGCGTCGCCCAGCTCGAACACCGACACCGCCTGCATCAGGTGCGCGGTCTGGTCGTTCAGCGACGCGGCCGCCGCCGCGACTTCCTCCACCAGTGCCGCGTTCTGCTGGGTCAGCTGGTCCATCTGCGTGACGGCCTGGTTCACCTGCTCGATGCCGACGCTCTGCTCGACCGACGCGGCCGTGATCTCCGACATCGTCTGCACGACCCGCGTGATCGACGCCGATACCGTGCGCATCGCGTCGCCGGCCCGCTCGACGAGTTCCGAGCCGCCGTCGATCTGCGCGACCGACTCCTCGATCAATGCCTTGATCTCCTTCGCCGATTGCGCGCTGCGCTGCGCGAGCGAGCGCACTTCGCCCGCGACCACCGCGAAGCCGCGGCCCTGCTCGCCGGCCCGCGCGGCCTCGACCGCCGCGTTCAGCGCGAGGATGTTGGTCTGGAAGGCGATGCCGTCGATCACCGAAATGATCTCCGCGATCCGCCCGGAGCTCTGCGCGATGCCGCGCATCCGGTCGATCACGCTGTCGACCACGCCGCCGCCGTGGCGCGTCGCGTCGAGCGCCGCGTCGGCCAGCGCGCTGGCCGCACGCGCGCTGTCGGTGTTCTGGCGGACGGTCGCGGTCAGTTCCTCCATGCTCGCGGCGGTTTCCTCCAGCGACGCGGCCTGCGTGCCCGTTCGCGCGGACAGGTCCGCGTTGCCGCCGGCGATCTCGCCCGCGCCGAGGTGAATCGCGTCGGACGCGTGACGCACGGTGCGCACGGTGTCCGCGATGCTCGCCTGCATCGCGGCGAGGCCGCGCAGCATCCGGTCGATCTCGAACACGCCGCCGGCCCGCACGGCTTCGTCGAGACGGCCCTGCGCGATCCGCTCGAAATGGCGGCCGGCTTCGTCCAGCGGCGCGACGACCGCACGCCGCGCGGCCGCGTAGATGGCCGCGCTCGCCGCGAGCATCGCCACCAGCAGCACGATGCCGACCCACTTGAACCACTGTATCCCGCTGTCGATCGTGGCGAGCGCATCGCGGCTCGACGCGCCGCGGTACTCCGCGAAGCGATGCAGTTCGGCGAGATACGCGTCCTGAAAGCCTTGGGTCGGCTGGTCGAGGAACGCCTGGATGTTGTCGGCATCGAGGAACTGCACGAGTTCGCCCAGCGCGCCGCGCAGCGCGCGATAGCGCTCGGCGAGCGCCGCGACGCGCGCGCGGTTCGTTGCGTCGACGGCCTGCGCGGCCGTCAGCGCGGCGAACGCCTTGTCCGCTTCGGCGAGCGAAGCGCTGGCATGGCGGATGATCTCGTCGGGCTTCGGGCCGCCGCGCACCATCCGCGTGCCGGCGCGCGACAGGTTCACGCGTGCGTCGAGCAGACGCTCGGTCGCCTGGCTGGCCGCGTCGACCTGCGCGATCGCGACGTTCGACAGGTCGTCGACGCCGCCGCGCGTCGACGCGAGCGCCCAGAAGCCGAGCGCCTCGATCGCGAACAGAAAGAGGCAAAACACGGTCAACACGCCGAGCAGACCCGACGCGAGCTTGATTTTTCCGAACATGGGAGAGATTCCTGGAGAGCCGACGATGGAACAATGCCCCGGCATTAGCGGCATTTCTTCGTCGGACTTTAGGCTCCCGGCCCGAGCATCTCCGTCATTCCCGACGAATCGCCCGCAAACGCGCACAACTCGCGCGTTCGACGCAATAATCGCGTCGCATCGCGCCGGCAATCGCAAGAAACGCGGACGAATTTCCTTGCTTATCCGCAGCCCCCTTCCTAGAGTTCAGCGCAAGCGGACACGCATTGCGAGGAAGTCGATGACGGACATCACGGACCATGCGCGCGGCGCATTGCGCGCGCAACCGTTCAGCATGCTGCTGGGCACGGAGCTGATGCATATCGGCGACAACGAGGTGTCGCTGTGCCTGCCCGTGCGCGAAGAGCTGCGGCAGCAGCACGGCTTCGTGCATGGCGGCGTGATCGGCTATCTCGCCGACAACGCGCTGACGTTCGCCGGCGCGCTCGTGCTCGGCCCGCGCGTCATCACCGCCGAATACAAGATCAACTACCTGCGGCCGGCCGTGAACGGCACGCTCGTCGCGCGCGCGAAGGTCGTCTACGCGGGCCGGCACCAGGCGACCTGCCAGTGTCATGTGTTCGTCATCGACGGCGATCACGAGCGGCTCGTCGCGATCGCGCAAGGCACGATCAACCGCGTCGGCGACGGCAAGATGCCGGATGCGCCGGAGGAAACGGCGTAAGCGGATTTGCCGATGAAGTGCTTCGACGAGTCCTATTCCGTGTCCTGAACCGAAAATTGAAATGGAACGTCCGGACGCACAAATCGAAGCCGAATGTCGTTCAGGACGGGGACGAATCGTCGCTTTTCAAACACGTAGTACGACATTGAGAGACCAATACGAGACTCTTGGGCATCGTCCACTAGATAGCTGTTCTTCGGAAATGCAAGCTTCCCGTCCTTTGTTGCCAATACAGCCCGACAGGACGAAAGCAGGCTGGGCAAATGAAGAAACGTCACGTCCTTTTTCGCCGCAAACGGATTGATCAGCAGGTAAATCTGCCGGTGGCGATTAGCTTCACCCGACCCGTTGCTGCTTCCTTCCACGCAGAGAGCGGACGGGTGATGCCGCATTTGCTTGGCAAAAAATATGCTTGCGCTGCCAGGGTAAATTTCAACCGGATGCTCACCCGGGAAAGTCGCCGCGTTCGAAAAGCGATAGATTTTTCCGCCAATCGTCATGCGGTTCTCCGCTATTTCGACGTGTACTGTCTTCCCGTCCAACTCGACGCCAAAATCTCCGTAGACATCCCCGCGGCGATCGGAATATAGAACGCTTGCGTCGTGCTCGATCGGGCCGCCAAACGCTGCACGCGATTGGGCTGCATAGAACTCGTCATAGCTGCCGTAGATCGTCGAGCCATAAGCGCTGCTTGCGAAGGCTGTCAGGATGGCCGCCAACATCACTGCAGATTTCATCGGTATGCCTTTCCCCCGCTCGCTTTCAGGTAGTCAGGATTGTGCGTCCAGAATACCGTGCTACCGTGCGCGGCCGTCGACACCCATACCGAGTTGTAGCGCCCGCGTTCACCACCGTCGACGATTTTCCCAGTTCTCCTATGACGGATTTTCCATCGAACGATGATCTCACGCCGCTTCTCCGGTACGCCGAAAATGTTGTCTGATGGCGAGCCCCATTTGAAGCCGTCACGCACCTTGGGATGGTTTCCGTAATTGGTTTTGAAGTCCAGGCCATCCCACCAGAATGCCCCGTTCGAAGGATCGGGGCGCTCATTCAGCAATGCCTTCCGGGCCCAGTCAACGGCAAGCGCCATCGTCGGATTCAATGCGATTTCGCTGTCAGGTGTGCGCATCAATTTGTTGAACCTCGCGTTGGAGCCGTCCCACGCATACGAGTAATTCGGGTCTGCTGCACGGAGTTCGGAGACCGTCTTTTCTCCCCACGCGCGGCATCGATTTGCAACGGCAAACGCAATCCCGCCGATTTCCTCCGAGTCGTTCGCCGTGGACGCCTCCCCATAGGCAATTGCGGCAAGCAATCGCATGTCTCGATCGATCGCGCTATTCATCGAACATCGCCCTCGCGCCATGCCACGAAGACGAGATTCGGATGCTCTTTCAACGAAAACGCGTGTGTCTTCCCTCCCGTTAGTACCGCTTCGTAGACGAGAGATTGCTCATCGCTTGACAGCGTATAGGTCATGCCTTCGACAAGGGCACCGGTCATCGCATCACAGATTTCGAAGTAGCGTTCGAGATTCTCGTCGACATCTCCCTGTGAGGGACTATGCGTGTCAGCGTACGACGCAACGAACGTCGCGGCCTCCCGCGCCGTAAAAGACATGCTCATACTGCGCTCCGCGTAAAAGACAGGCGCCGGATTGCAACCACAGACGTTGACATCGCCGCTCAACGCCCACGGCTTGCCGTTTGGTCCGGTGCCGAGCCACCGTGGCCCCTCCGGCGCGATATATCCTTCCTGCTTGCAGGCCACGCAGTAGGTTTTCATGTAGAGCGTTGCGATGTGCACCCGCGGTGGAGGATTGGAACACGTGACGTGTTCCAATCCTTCCGTGATCGTCGCGCTGCCACCCCGATCGCCCTTCGCAAGGAAAAAGCGGATCATGCGACATCGCCTTGGCGCGCCACGCTTGAACGTTTCACCAGCGTGAAGGTACAGGCGGATGCGAGACCCTCGCGTTCCGGGCTATCGGTAATGGTGTCGCCGTTATCCAGTTCGCTACCAACGAAGGCCAGCGGCTCGAAGTCACGGCTATCCACCAGCGTGAGGCCGCTGACGATTCGCGCGGTCGAACCGTCTGCATAGTGGACCTGATTGCCAACGACACCAGCCTTGCCAAGCCGGATACCGGCGTCCCACGCTCCGGTAACGTTGCGCAGTACGCCACCTCGCGCAGTCGTTGCTCCTCGCACTGCGAGCCGATAGCGTGATGGCGCAGGCGGAGGCACATAATCCGGATCGAACAGTCCATCGACTGTCTCCCCCGCCAGGACATGAATGTCCCACAGCCGCTGAAGTGTTTCGACGATGCGATCGCCGTTACTCAACCGGCTACCTACAAGTGCAAATGGCTTGTCACGGCAGACCGCATAATTGCCCGCACCGTCGATAATGACGACCTCACTGCCATCATCGTATGTCGCGACATCGCCAACTCGGGCAATAGCAAGGCCGGCGACGGTCAGGCCGCTGGTCGCTTGGGTCACGCGGCCGCCGCGCTCAGTGCGCGCGCCAATAGTGGCGAAAAGATGAGTCCGCTCGCTCTGCTCGCTCTTCATCCGGATTTCCTCCCTCGACAATTGAATAAGGATTGCTCAGCACATAATGTGCGTAGACGAGAAGGAAAAAACAATCCGACGAATTCGAAATCGCTATCGATAGCGAGGCTGATTCGCTCTGTCTCAATATCTCGATTCGGTCGACAGCCGTCCTCTTGTCCATAGACGGCATGCTCGGGCTTGGGCTCGCGTTGGGTTCCGCGCGTCGTCGAATCGAGACAACCCCGGCGTTCATTCACCGGAGACACATCCGATTGCGGAATGCGCTTAGGCTTCGTCCCACGCCAGCGGCAAGAATCTCGGCGCCACGCGCGCACGAACATTACCGTTCGCGTCAATACGGTAGATTCCGCGCGCCGCATTGTGCGGATGCTCCACCGCTTCAGCCACGCTCAGCACCGGCGCAAAGCACGCGTCGCTGCCTTCGAGCAGCGCGCGCCAGTGTGCGGACGGCTGCCGCGCGAACACCTCGGCGAAACGCGCCTTCAGCGCCGGCCAGCGCGCGCGATCGTACTGCGACGCCGGATCGACGTCGGTCAGCCCGAGCCGCTCGACCAGCAGTGCATAGAACGGCGGCTCGAGCGCGCCGATCGTCACGCATTCGCCGTCCGCGCAGCGATACACGTCGTAGAACGGCGCGTCGTGGAAGAGGCTCGGCTGCGCGCCGTCGAGCTGCCCGTTCGCGCGCGCCCACAGCGCGAGCGAGCCGAGCATCGATACGATGTCCACGATCGCACCGTCGACCACGCGCCCCGGGCCACCACCGCGCACGTCGAACAGTGCGCAGACGATCCCGAACGCGAGCCCGAGCGCGCCGCCCGCGTCGCCGACAACGGTCGGCGGCACGCCGGGCCGGCCTTCACGCGGCGCGGACAACGACAGCAGCCCCGTCAGCGCGACGTAGTTCAGGTCGTGCCCGGCGGCCGTCGCGAGCGGGCCGTCCTGACCCCAGCCCGTCATCCGTCCGTACACGAGCTTCAGATTGCGGCGTGCGCAATCGTCGGGGCCGAGGCCGAGGCGCTCCATCACGCCTGGTCGCAGCCCCTCGATCAGCGCATCGGCCTGCGCGATCAGCGCGAGCGCCGCGTCGCGGCCGGCCGGCGTCTTCAGATCGAGTTCGACGATCGTCTTGCCTTCGCGCAGCAAGTCGCCATCGCGGCCCTGCAACGCGTCCGGCGCACTCGTGCGGCCGGCCGGACGCGCGATCAGCGTGATGCGCGCACCCATTCCGGCAAGCATCCAGCCCGCGAGCGGGCCGGGGCCGAGACCTTCGAATTCGACGATGTGAACGCCGGAAAGCGGGGCACCAAGCGACATACGATTCTCCTGTCGACCCGCGTTAGCGCTTTAGCGCTTACGCGGATCCCATGCTTTGCGGTCAGTCAACGCAAGCGGCCCGCACGCCAGCGCGATGCCTTGCCCGCCGGATTGCGTGCGTCAAACAAAAAATCCCTGCGCAGCGGTTCCGCTTCGCAGGGATCGGGACGAGGTTCGCTCGTGCAGGCTTGCACGCGAAAACCGTCGTGCGTCAGAACGCATCCCCCGGCACGCGCACCCAGCCTTCCATCAGCACGCGCGCGCTGCGGCTCATGATCGCCTTCGTGACGGTCCACTCGCCGTTCTCGAGCTGCGCTTCCGCGCCGACGCGCAGCGTGCCGGACGGATGCCCGAAGCGCACCGCGTTGCGCTCACCGCCGCCCGCCGCCAGGTTGACGAGCGTGCCGGGGATCGCCGCGGCCGTGCCGATCGCGACCGCCGCCGTGCCCATCATCGCGTGGTGCAGCTTGCCCATCGACATCGCGCGCACCAGCAGGTCGACGTCGCCCGCATTCACGCGCTTGCCGCTCGACGCGACATAGTCGGCCGGCTTCGCGACGAACGCGACCTTCGGCGTGTGCTGCCGCGTCGCGATTTCGTCGAGCGTGTCGATCAACCCCATGCGCAGCGCGCCGTGCGCGCGGATCGTCTCGAACTTCTCGAGCGCCTTCGGGTCGCCGTTGATCGCGTCCTGCAGCTCCGTGCCCGTATAGCCGATCGCCTCGGCCTCGACGAAGATCGTCGGGATCCCCGCGTTGATCATCGTCGCCTTCAGCGTGCCGATGCCCGGCACGGCCAGATCGTCGACGAGGTTGCCGGTCGGGAACATCGACCCGCCCGCGCCTTCCTCGTCGGCGGCCGGGTCCATGAACTCGAGCTGCACCTCGGCGGCCGGGAACGTGACGCCGTCCAGCTCGAAGTCGCCCGTCTCCTGCACCGCGCCGTTCGTGATCGGCACGTGCGCAACGATCGTCTTGCCGATGTTCGCCTGCCAGATCCGCACGGTCGCGATGCCGTCGCGCGGCACGCGCGACGCATCGACGAGGCCGCCGCTGATCGCGAACGGGCCGACCGCCGCCGACAGGTTGCCGCAGTTGCCGGTCCAGTCGACGAACGCCTTGTCGATCGCGACCTGCCCGAACAGATAGTCGACGTCGTGGCCGGGCCGCGTGCTCTTCGACACGATCACCGTCTTGCTGGTGGACGATGTCGCGCCGCCCATCCCGTCGATCTGCTTGCCGTACGGATCGGGGCTGCCGATCACGCGCAGCAGCAACGCGTCGCGCGCGGCGCCCGGCGGCTGCGCGGCATCCGGCAGGTCCTGCAGCCGGAAGAACACGCCCTTGCTGGTGCCGCCGCGGATATAGGTCGCCGGAATCCTGATTTGAGGAATGTGAGCCATGTTTGCGTTGTCCCTGTGTGACTCGATCAAGCCGCCTGCGACGATTCGAGGAAGTCCTGCGCGAAACGCTGCAGCACGCCGCCCGCGTCGTAGATCGACACTTCCTCGGCCGTATCGAGCCGGCACGTCACCGGCACCTCGACACGCTCGCCGTTCTTGCGGTGAATCACGAGCGTGAGATCGGCGCGCGGCGTGCGCTCGCCGGTCACGTCGAAGGTCTCGGTGCCGTCGATGCCGAGCGTGGTGCGGTTCGTGCCCGGCTTGAACTCGAGCGGCAGCACGCCCATCCCGATCAGGTTCGTGCGGTGGATCCGCTCGAACCCTTCGGCGGCGATCACCTCGACGCCCGCGAGCCGCACGCCCTTCGCGGCCCAGTCGCGCGACGAACCCTGGCCGTAGTCGGCGCCGGCGATCACGATCAGCGGCTGCTTGCGATTCATGTACGTCTCGATCGCTTCCCACATCCGCATGACCTGGCCGTCCGGCTCGACGCGCGCGAGCGAGCCCTTCTTCACCGCGCCGTCGACGACCGCCATCTCGTTGATCAGCGTCGGGTTCGCGAAGGTCGCGCGCTGCGCGGTGAGGTGGTCGCCCCGGTGCGTCGCGTACGAGTTGAAGTCTTCTTCCGGCAGGCCCATCTTTGCCAGGTATTCACCGGCCGCGCTGTTCGCGAGGATCGCGTTCGACGGCGACAGGTGGTCGGTCGTGATGTTGTCGCCGAGCACTGCGAGCGGACGCATGCCCTTCAGCGTGCGTTCACCGGCCAGCGCGCCTTCCCAGTATGGCGGGCGGCGGATGTACGTGCTCTGCGCGCGCCAGTCGTACAGCGGCGCCGCACGCTCGCCCGCATCGGCCGTGCGCGCGAACATCGGTTCGTAGACCTTGCGGAACTGCTCGGGCTTCACGCTCGACGCGACGATCGCGTCGATCTCCTCGTCGGTCGGCCAGATGTCCTTCAGCGTGACGGGCTGGCCATCCTGGTCGTGGCCGAGCACGTCCTTCTCGATGTCGAAGCGGATCGTGCCGGCGATCGCATACGCGACGACGAGCGGCGGCGATGCGAGGAATGCCTGCTTCGCATACGGATGGATGCGGCCGTCGAAGTTGCGGTTGCCGGACAGCACGGCCGTCGCGTACAGGTCGCGATCGACGATCTCCTGCTGGATCTTCGGATCGAGCGCGCCCGACATCCCGTTGCAGGTCGTGCACGCGAACGCGACGATGCCGAAGCCGAGCTTCTCGAGTTCCGGCAGCAGGTTCGCTTCTTCCAGATACAGCTCGACCGCCTTCGAGCCCGGCGCGAGCGAGCTCTTCACCCACGGCTTGCGCGTGAGGCCCTTCGCGTTCGCGTTGCGCGCGAGCAAGGCGGCCGCGATCACGTTGCGCGGGTTGCTGGTGTTCGTGCAGCTGGTGATCGCGGCGATGATCACCGCGCCGTCGGGCATCTCGCCCGCCTTCTCTTCCCACTGGCCGGCGATCCCGCGTGCGGCGAGATCGGACGTCGGCAGCCGCTTGTGCGGGTTCGACGGGCCGGCCATGTTGCGCACCACGCTCGACAGGTCGAACGTCAGCGTGCGCTCGTACTGCGCATTGTTCAGCGTGTCGGCCCACAGGCCCGCCGCCTTCGCGTAGGTCTCGACCAGCTTCACCTGCTCGTCGCTGCGGCCGGTGAGGCGCAGGTAGTCGGTCGTCTGGCCGTCGATGAAGAACATCGCGGCCGTCGCGCCGTATTCGGGCGCCATGTTCGAGATCGTCGCGCGGTCGCCGAGCGTCAGGCTCGCGGCGCCCGCACCGCGGAATTCCAGGTATGCGCCGACCACCTTTTCCTTGCGCAGGAACTCGGTCAGCGCGAGCACGACGTCGGTCGCGGTGATGCCGGGCTGGCGCTTGCCGGTCAGCTCGACGCCGACGATGTCGGGCAGGCGCATCCACGATGCCCGGCCGAGCATCACGTTCTCCGCCTCCAGCCCGCCGACGCCGATCGCGATCACGCCGAGCGCGTCGACGTGCGGCGTGTGGCTGTCGGTGCCGACGCAGGTGTCCGGATACGCGACACCGTCCTGCACCTGGATCACCGGCGACATCTTCTCCAGGTTGATCTGGTGCATGATGCCGTTGCCCGGCGGGATCACGTCGACGTTCTCGAACGACTGCTTGGTCCATTCGATGAAGTGGAAGCGATCCTCGTTGCGACGATCCTCGATCGCGCGGTTCTTCGCGAACGCGTCCGGATCGAAGCCGCCGCACTCGACGGCGAGCGAGTGGTCGACGATCAGCTGCACGGGCACGACCGGGTTCACCTTGGCCGGGTCGCCGCCGCGCTCGGCGATCGCGTCACGCAAACCCGCGAGGTCGACGAGCGCCGTCTGGCCGAGGATGTCGTGGCACACCACGCGCGCCGGGAACCACGGGAAGTCGCGTTCGCGCTTGCGCTCGACGATCTGCTTCAGCGAATCGGCGAGGATCGCCGGATCGCAGCGGCGCACGAGGTTTTCGGCGAGCACGCGCGACGTGTACGGCAGCGTGTCGTACGCGCCGGGGGCGATCGCTTCGACCGCGGCACGCGCGTCGAAGTAGTCCAGCGACGTGCCGGGCAGGGGTTTGCGGTTGGCGGTATTCATGATGTGGGGCGGAATTCGGGGTAAGGCGTTCCGCGTGCGCCGGCTGCCCGCATCACGGGTGCCGGCGCACGCGGCGGGGCGTTTCAGCGCTTCTCGATCGGCACGAACTGCAGATCTTCCGGACCGGTGTAGTTCGCGCTCGGGCGGATGATCTTGTTGTCGACGCGCTGTTCGATGATGTGCGCGCTCCAGCCGGACGTGCGCGAGATCACGAACAGCGGCGTGAACATCGCGGTCGGCACGCCCATCATGTGATACGACACGGCGCTGAACCAGTCGAGGTTCGGGAACATCTTCTTCGCGTCCCACATCACCGATTCGAGGCGCTCGGCGATGCTGTACAGCTTCAGGTCGCCCGCTTCCTTCGACAGCTTGTGCGCGATGCCCTTGATCACCTTGTTGCGCGGATCGGAGATCGTGTAGACCGGGTGACCGAAGCCGATCACGACTTCCTTGTTCTCGACGCGGCGGCGGATGTCGGCTTCGGCGTCGTCCGGCGAGCTGTAGCGGCTCTGGATTTCATACGCGACTTCGTTCGCGCCGCCGTGCTTCGGCCCGCGCAGCGCGCCGATCGCGCCGGTGATCGCCGAGTAGATGTCCGAGCCCGTGCCCGCGATCACGCGGCCGGTGAACGTCGATGCGTTGAACTCGTGCTCCGCGTACAGGATCAGCGACGTGTGCATCGCGTCGACCCACGACTTCGACGGCGTCTTGCCGTGCAGCAGGTGCAGGAAGTGGCCGCCGATCGAGTCGTCGTCGGTTTCCGTCTCGATGCGCTTGCCGTTGTGCGAGAAGTGATACCAGTACAGCAGCATCGAGCCGAGCGATGCCATCAGGCGGTCGGCGATGTCGCGCGCGCCCGGCAGGTTGTGATCGTCCTTCTCCGGCAGCACGGTGCCGAGCACCGACACGCCGGTGCGCATCACGTCCATCGGGTGGGCCGACGCAGGAATCTGCTCGAGCGCGACCTTCAGCGCGCTCGGCAGGCCGCGCAGCGCGCGCAGCTTGGTCTTGTACGCGGCCAGTTCGGTCAGGTTCGGCAGCGTGCCGTGCACGAGCAGATGCGCGATTTCCTCGAACTCGCACGATTCGGCGACGTCGAGAATGTCGTAGCCACGATAGTGCAGGTCGTTGCCGGTCTTGCCGACCGTGCACAGCGCCGTGTTGCCGGCCGTCACGCCCGACAGCGCCACCGACTTCTTCGGCTTGAATGCGCCTGCGGCGGCCGGTGCTGCTGCGTCTTTCGTCTCGCTCATGTTTCTACTCTCCAATGGGGATCTGGGTGTCACGTCAGCCCGGCCCGGCGCCTGTGCGCGCGGCCCGGCTTCATGCAAAGCGTTCCGGGAACCGTATCCCGGCGGGCGGGCACGTTACTTCTTGCCCTGCGCGAACAGCTCGTCGAGCTTCTGCTCGTACGCGTGATAGCCGAGGAAGTCGTACAGCTCGGCGCGGGTCTGCATCGTCGGCACCGCGGCCTTCTGCGTGCCGTCGCGGCGCAGCGTCTCGTAGAAATTCAGCGCGGCCTTGTTCATCGCGCGATACGCGCCGCAGCAGTACAACGCGATGTCGACGTTCGCCTCGCGCAGTTCGTCGAGCGTGAACAGCGGCGTCGAACCGAACTCGGTCAGGTTCGCGAGGATCGGCACCTTCACGGCGGCCTTGAAGCGGCGATAGTCGTCGAGCGTCTTCATCGCTTCCGGGAAGATCATGTCCGCGCCGGCTTCCACGTACGCGATCGCGCGCTCGATCGCCGCATCGATCCCTTCGGCGGCGGCCGCGTCGGTGCGGGCCATGATCACGAACTGGTCGTCGGTGCGCGCGTCGACCGCGGCCTTCACGCGATCGACCATTTCGTCGGTCGGCACGACTTCCTTGCCCGGACGGTGGCCGCAGCGCTTCTGGCCGACCTGGTCCTCGAGGTGAACGGCCGCGACACCGGCCTTGATGAACGAGCGGACCGTGCGCGCGATGTTGAACGCGCCGCCCCAGCCCGTATCGATGTCGACGAGCAGCGGCAGGTCGGTCGCGTTGGTGATCCGGTTCGCGTCGATCAGCACGTCTTCCATCGTGCTGATGCCGAGGTCGGGGATCCCGAGCGAGTTCGCGGCGACGCCGCCGCCCGACAGGTAGACGGCCTTGAAGCCGACGGCCTGCGCCATCTTGGCCGCGTAGGCGGTGATCGCGCCGACCACCTGCAGCGGCTGCTCGGCCGCGACTGCCGCGCGGAATTTCGCGCCGGCGCTCTGAAGATGCGTGTTGCTCATGAACGGCCTCCTGAAGGAATGCCCATCAACAGCAAGGACCGGGCCAGCTCGCGAAATGCCGCTAACCCACTGATTCCTAAGCAACCGGCACGCGCTGTGAATCGTCCGGCGATTTCAATTTGGCAATTTCATGTTTCAAAAATGAAATCCGACGCGCATAATCGGTTGCCATGGACCTCTCCTCGACCAAGCCCGTCGGCCCGGCCGACCGCACGGTGCGCCCGCGCATCTGGGCGATGGGCATCAGCCGCCTGCGCGACCTGTTTCGCGAGATCGCCGGCGAATTCGACGAACGCGCCGACGTGCGCATCGTCACGCGGGCCTACGAAGACGCGCTGAGCGCGATCGCGGAGGCCGGCACCGCGCGGCCCGACGTGATCGTCGCGGCCGGCTCGAACGGCGGCTTCCTCAAGACGCGTGCGCAGGTGCCGGTGGTAGTCGTGTCGCCGACCGGCTTCGACGTGATGCAGGCGCTCGCGCGCGCACGGCGCGACGCATCGCGGATCGCGCTCGTCAGCGCCGGCGAGACGCCGCCCGAAGTGCGCCGCTTCGTCGCCGCCTACGGCCTCGACGTGCAGTTTGCGTCATATCAGTCCGCGCAGGAAGCGGAAGCCTGCGTGCACGACCTGCACGACCGCGGCATCGAGACGATCGTCGGCCCCGGCCTCGTCACCGATCTCGCGGCGAGCGCCGGCATGGGCGCGGTGTTCCTGTATTCACACGCGTCGGTGCGCAAGGCGGTCGAGACGGCGCTCGAAGTCGCCTACGCGACGCACGCCGAGGCGTTTCGCCGCCAGCGACTCGACAACCTGTTGCAGCACCTGCGCGACGGCGTGGTCGCGCTCGATGCGCGCGGCCGCGTCGAAGCCATCAACGAGCGGCTCGCGTCGGCGCTCGGGGTCGAACCCGCGGCGGCCGTCGGCCGCGCGCTCGTCGACCTGCGCCCCGAGTTGCGCACACTGCGCGGCGAGGACGGCGACGCGCTCGCGACCGTGCGCGGCGTGCGCTACGTCGTGCATCGCGGGCCGCTCGTCGATCGCGGCGTCACGTCGGGCAGCGTGCTGACATTCCAGGAATCGCGTGCGGTCGAACGGCTCGACCGCGCGCTGCGCTCGCAGCCGAACACGCAGCAGTTCGCGGCGCGCTATGCACTCGACGACGTGGTCGGCAGCTCCGCGCCGATGACCCGCGTGCGCGACCTCGTGCGCCGCTACGCGAAATCCGACGCGACCGTGCTCGTGCTCGGCGAAAGCGGCACCGGCAAGGAAATGATCGCGCAGAGCCTGCACGCGCTGTCCGTGCGGCGCAGCTATCCGTTCGTCGCGATCAACTGCGGCGCGTTTCCGGAAGCGCTGCTCGAGAGCGAGCTGTTCGGTTACGAGGAAGGCGCGTTCACCGGCGCGCGGCGCGGTGGCAAGACCGGGCTGTTCGAGGCCGCGCACCGCGGCACGCTGTTTCTCGACGAGATCGGCGAGATGCCGCCGTCGCTGCAAAGCCGGCTGCTGCGCGTGCTGCAGGAGCGCGAGGTGATCCGCCTCGGCTCGACCGAGCCGATCCGCATCGACGTGCGCGTGATCGCCGCGACGCACCGGCCGCTGCTCGCGGCCGTCGAGGCCGGCACGTTCCGCGCGGACCTGTATTACCGTCTCAACATCCTGAACGTCGGCCTGCCGCCGCTGCGCGAGCGCGCCGCCGACATTCCGGCGCTCGCGGCCACGCTGCTCGTGCAGGCCGCGCGGCGCGAGCCGCGGCTGGCCGAACGCGTGCGCGAGGCCGGCGATGCGATGCGCGTGCTCGACGCGACGCAGGCGACGCTCGCGCGCTATCGCTGGCCCGGCAACGTGCGGGAACTGCAGAACGTGGTCGAGCGGATCGCGGTGGAGCTGGCCGAAGACGTCGACGAGCACGATCCGGGCGCCGCGTGCACGGCGCTCGCGCCCGATGCGCTGCAGGCGATCGCACCCGAGCTGTTCGCGGCGCCGCCCGGTCCGGCCGACGCCGACGACGCGCAGACGCTCCACGCGCGCCGCCGCCGCGCGGAAGCCGACGAGATCCGCGCGGTGCTCGACGCGTGCGGCGGCGACCGCGATCGCGCGTGCGCGATGCTCGGCATCAGCAAGACGACGCTGTGGCGGAAGCTGTCGGCGAAATAGGTTCGCGCGGGACGGGCGCGGCAGGGATGACGCGCCGGATGCGTGCCGCCGTCAATCGGCCTTGTGATAGTGGCGGTACGCCTTCGCGCGATTCCCGCACGACGACATCGAGCACCAGCGGCGGCTGCCGTTCTTGCTGTCGTCGATGAACAGCCACTGGCATGCGTCGTTCGCGCAGCGCTTGACCTTCGCGAGCCGCGCGCCGCCCAGCAGGTCGGTCGCCGACCACAGCACCGGGCTCAGCAGCCCCGCGAGCGTCGCGCCCGCGTCCCCGATCCGCCACGCATAGCCGCCGTCGATCCGCGCGAGCACGACGCGCGGCGCCGCTTCCGCCAGAAAACCGCCCAGCCGCGCGAGATCGTCGGCTTGCGGCTCGCGCCGCTCGGCCTGCGCATGAAAGAGCCGATACAACGCCTCGCGCAACGCGAGCGCATGCGCCAGCATCGCCGGCTCGCCCCCCTTCTCAGTCACTTGTACACGACACGCGTCGGCCAGGCCTGCCGGCACGCGTGCCTGCTCGCGGCACCACGCCAACAGGTCGTCCAGTGTGCCGAAGGTTTCGGTCGGCGTGTCCGCGCCACGCCAGTACAGCGTGTTCGCGAAATCGATGCTCAGCGTTTCGGACGGCGCAGGGATCAGGCAGTCCGTCGTGACGGAAGGTTGCGTTTTGCTCATGACGCGATCGTATCTAACCACCATGCCGGTTGACAAGCATCCGGACGCTTTCTAACATAACCAGCATGGTGGTTAAAAACGGGTTGGCCGTTCTGATGTCCCCTCTTCAGTTCAAGGAGCCACAGATGATCGATCGTTTTTCGTACGACGTTGTCCACACCGGCCGCAGTCGCGCGTTCCACGACAGCACGCTCGGCGCGCTTCGCTACAAGCGGCTGGCCTGGTGGCTGTAAACAGGTTTGCTGCACTGACGCCCCCCTTCAGTTCAAGGAGCCACAGATGATCGACCACCTTTCGTTCGGCGTTGCCCACATCGACCGCAGCCGCGCGTTCTACGACAGCACACTCGGCGCGCTCGGCTACCAGCGGCTGTACAGCGACGACGGATCCCTCGGCTACGGCACCAGCGAACCGGTGCTGTGGTTGCAGCACGCGGCCCGTCCGGTCGTCGCCGATCCCGATTCAGGGTTGCACGTGTCGTTCCGCGCAGCGTCGCCGGTGGAAGTCGATGCGTTCTATCGCGCCGCGCTGCAGCACGGCGGGCAGGACAACGGCGGGCCGGGCAAGCGCCAGCACTACGGCCCCGGCTATTACGCGGCGTTCGTCGTCGATCCCGACGGGTATCGGCTCGAAGCCCATTGCGAGCTGGACAACGTCGTCTGATCCGGTTCGGACCGACACGGTGAACGACAAGGGCCCGATTCCGCATCACGCGGAATCGGGCCCTTGTCCTTGCTGCATCGGTGTTCGGTTCGCGATGGTCGCCGCCTCCGGTCATGCGAGGCGATCGGACGACAGATCGGGCAGCGCAGCCGGGTTGCGGTTGATGGCGCCCGCGATCCCGCCCTCGTCGCGCAAACGCTCTTACTGTGCGTCGCGCGTGCTCTGCAGCTGCTCGCCGAGCCCGTCGATCCCGAGGCGCACCCGCTGGCCGGCCTTCAGGAACACCGGCGACGGCTTGATGCCCATCCCGACGCCCGGCGGCGTACCGGTCGTGATCACGTCGCCCGGTTGCAGCGTCATGCAGGTCGACAGATAGGCGATCAGTTGCGCGACGGTGAACACCATCGTGCGCGTGTTGCCGTTCTGGTAGCGATGGCCGTCGATCTCGAGCCACAGGTCGAGGCGTTGCGGATCGGGCACCTCGTCGCGCGTGACGAGCCACGGGCCGATCGGGCCGAACGTGTCGAAGCCCTTGCCCTTGTCCCACTGGCCACCGCGCTCGATCTGCCACTCGCGCTCGGACACGTCGTTGACGACGCAGTAGCCGGCGACGTAATCCAGCGCACGCGCTTCGTCGACGTCCTTGCATGTCGCGCCGATCACGACGCCCAGCTCGACCTCCCAGTCCGTCTTCACGGAACCCTTCGGGATGTCGATGCCGTCGTTCGGGCCGCAGATCGAACTCGTCCACTTGCCGAACACCACGGGTTCCTTCGGCACCGGCATGCCGGCTTCGGCTGCGTGATCGGCATAGTTCAGACCGATGCCGATGAACTTGCCGACACGCCCGACGCACGCGCCGATGCGCGGCTCGCCGGGGACGAGCGGCAGCGTGGCCGGATCGATCGCGCGCAGGCGCGCGAGACCGGCGTCGGACAGCGCGTCGCCGGCTAGATCCGGCACGTGCGCGGCCAGGTCGCGAATCCGGCCGTCCGCGTCGAGAATACCGGGCTTTTCCTGGCCGGGCGGGCCATAGCGAAGCAGTTTCATCGTGCTAAACCTCTGTTGTCGAATGTGACAGGATACCGGCCGACGCGGCCGCTGACGGCCACGCGCCGGACTGAATGTCGATCGTCGATGACGCGCGTCGGCGCCGTATCCGGCAGGCCAATCGACACGCGAGGCTCGCGCAGGCGCAGCGATCGCGGCGCCGCACCGACGTGCGACGCGCCTCGAACGGGCGGCCGCCGGTCTGCGCATCGGCGACGACGGCCCGGCATCCGCGACATGTGCCGGCCTGTGCCGACCGGCTTCACGCGCGGCCGCGCCGTCGCTGGCCCGCCGCTCTTTGTACCATCGGCGGCCCGCCGTGAAATGGCGCGCGACGGATACCGACTATTGGTGCGCCTGCGGAGGTTGCACCGCAGCATCGGGCCCGCGGCCGCAGTCGGCCTTACGCCCAATGCCGCCGTCCTTCGATACCGAAAGATGAATTCCGAATATTTCTTACGACCCTGTCATCGGGAACGGCACGTGATCCGTTCTTGCTGGATAACGATCGGTAAAAAGACGCCGCATTACACACCGAGCGTTGTTGTCAAGCTCGCCGGGATGGCAGTCACATCCGCACGCGGCTTCACGAATCCGCGTGCAAAACCGGCCAGCGTGCGTCGCCACCGATTGGCAATTCCCGGACTTCCTACCCATGATGCAAACGAACAACAACCCGCACACCGGCAGCGACGCACGGGAGTCGATGGGCGCAGCCGACCGCTATCGCGCACCCGCGCTCGACAAGGGCCTCGACATTCTCGAACTCCTGTCGGAACAGAAGGAAGGACTCACCCGCACCGAAATCACGAAGGAGCTCGGCCGCAACGCGAGCGAAATCTACCGGATGCTCGAACGTCTCGTCGCACGCCGCTACGTGATGCGCTCGAGCGGCGGCGACCGTTACACGCTCAGCCTGAAACTGTTCGCGCTCGCGCATCGGCATCCGCCGATGAACCGGCTGATCGCCGAGGCCTTGCCGCTGATGCAGCGCTTCGCCGATGCGTCCGAACAGTCGTGCCATCTGACCGTCTACGATCGCGGCAACCTGCTCGTGATCGCGCAGGTGGACGGCCCCGGCCCGTGGGGCGTGTCGGTGCGGCTCGGCTCGCGCGTCGGGCTCGCCGATACGGCGTCGGGGCGCGTGATGCTGTCGTTCCAGGGTTCCGAGCAGCGTGCGCACATGCTGGCCGAGCATCGCAAGGTCAAGGGCGAAACGCCGATCAACGAGCAGGAACTCGTGCACGCGTGCCAGTCCATCCGCCAGTCCGGCTACGTGCGCCAGGACAGCCGCCAGGCATACGGCGTCACCGACCTGAGCGCGCCGATCCTCGGCCCGGCCGGCCACGCGATCGCGGTGCTGACCTGCCCGTACATGCGCCGGATCGACGCGCACATGGCGCCGTCCGTCGAGGTGGCCGTCACGGGGCTGCGCGATACGGCAGGCCAGTTGTCGATGTGCCGCGCGGACACTTGCTGAACGTTGCCGAACGGACGACCGCGCTGAAGGCGGCCGATCGTTCGGGCGCGACCGTCGTTCGATCACTCGGCCGGCGGGCCGGGCAGGCGGGCGTGACGATGCCCACGCGGCGCGCGATGCGCGCCCGGTCGCGCGGGCACGCGTGCCGGCATTCGACAGACCGTTTCCGGATGCGCGGACGCCGCGCTACGCTAGAATAGCGGCCCTCTCAAAAACTACGGCGGCCGGCTGTTGCGGCCGTCGTATCCGATGGATGTCATGGCCAAACTTCTGAACGATCAAGAATTCCAGCGTTTCTCCGAACTTCAGCAGAAGCAGGCGAGCTTCACGATCACGCCCGAGGAAGCGGACGAGCTGCGCGACATCGTCGCGCGCGCGCAGCAGAAGCGCGACGACCGTGCCGCGGCGATGCAGGCGATCGAGAACTACATCGAGCAGTTCGACATCACGCCAGACGAACTCTTCTCGCCCGAGCAGATCGGCGACGCCGCGCGCACCTACGGTCTCATCACGGCCACCAAGAAGGAACGCACGCTGCCGCCGTCGATCACGTTCAACGGCAAGCCGTACCAATGGACCAAGACGCTTCCGGACGACGTGCGCGGCGCGTTGTTCGATGCATTCACGTCCGGTGAATCGGTCAAGCGCTTCATCGCGATGCCGAAGGACACCGCGCGTTGCGCGCTGACGATCGCCCGCCTCGAGCGCGAAACCGGCGGCGTCTATGCCGACGCGCACCTTGAAGAACTCGCGATTTCGCGCGACCAGGTGAACGACGCAGCGTCGAAACTCGCTGTGTAAACGCTGTCGCGGGCACGGTTCATGCGTGTCCGCATCGGCGCGGACGCCGGCAAAGACCGGCGCCGCGCCAGCCGGAGCACTGCGTTCGCACGCTCCCGAAAAGTCTCACCGAAGCGTCCCGTAAGCGCTCACCCGAGCGCCCCGTAAAAGCTCACCTGAAGCGTCCGGAGACATTCACCGGCCCCTCCCGAACATCCTCACCGATGCCTCCCGCAGGCGCTCACCGCCCTTTCCCGAAAAGGCTCACCGGGGCTTCCCGCAAGGGCTCACCGGCAGCTCCCGCGAAGGCTCACCGAGCGCTCCCGTATCGGCTCACCCCGCCGCTCCCGGAAAACCTCACCCGTGGCTCCCGAAAAATCTCACCTTTGTTCCACTTCAGGTGCCGCGGATGCGAAATGTGTGGGGCTGTGCGCTCGACCATGGCACCGGAATCGGCGATACGCGGCGGTCATCGGTACATGCCATGCGCCCGCCGCGGATGCCGTGACTCGACCCGTTCGCCTTTCCCCATCGGCCACGGAGCGAGCGTCGTACCGATCCGCGCATTCGAGCGAACCAGTCGAACGGTCTGCATTCCGAACTACGATGATTTCACTCGGCAGTGACCGTGCATCACCGACATCGTGCGTTCCGCATGACCGCGCACGATACCTGCGCACGCTGGCTCGCGCGATTACGGCTGCAGCTTCATCCTGAACCCCACCACGCCGGGTTCCTCCGTCGTCGACACCGCGAAACCGCACGACTTCGCCAGCTCGATCATCGCGGTGTTCTCGCGCAGCGCCTCGCCGATCATCCATGCGGTGCCGCGCGATCGCGCATAGTCGATGAGCCGGGTCATCATCAGCCGCCCGAGCCCCTTGCCCTTCTGATCGGGCCGCACGGCGATCGCGAACTCCGCCGTCTCGTTGTCGGGATCCTCGACCGCGCGCGCCACCGCGAGTGTGTGCGACCGGCCCGACACGTCGGTGAACGACACGATGAAGGCCATCTCGCGGTCGTAGTCGATCTGCGTCATGCGCGCGACTTGCGAATGATCGAAGCTGCGCACCGCGCCGAAAAAACGCATCCGCAGATCGTCCGGCGTCATCGCACCAAGCAACTCGTTATGCGCCTCCTCGTCTTCCGGACGGATCGGACGGATCGTCACGGTCTCGCCGCGCCATTCGAGCGTCTGCTCGAGATGGCGCGGATACGGCATGATCGCGAGCCGGCTGCGCCCCGCCGCCAGCGTGATGCGCGGCGCGACCACGTATGCCCGGTCGGACACCACGCGCAGCGTGGCCGACATCGCGACGACTTCGCGCACGTCGCACACGACTTGCGACAGTGCCGTCAACGCATCGAGCGTGGGTTCGACTGACGTGCGGCGCGCATACGGCGAACGCTCCATCACCGCGCGGGCGAGCACCGAATTCAGCGGCGGCAGCCCGTACACGACGAACGGCGCCGATACGCCATCCGCCGGCGGCACGGCATAACGGAACACCGGGCCGAAGTTCGCATCGTCGTACATGTCGACCGTGACGTCGACGACTTTGGCGCCGGTCGACGCGGCCGGCTCGCCGTGCAGGCCGAAGTGCGACAGCCAGTGCAACGCCGCGTCGCCGGCCAGCTCATGCTCGCCGGCGTCGACCATCCGTCGGGCCTCGGCCTGCGCGGACGCAACGCAGTCGGCCGGTTGCTGCGGCGTGCCCTCGGGCGTCTGCATCAGCAACTGCCGCCCGAGGTTGTAGTCGACGAGCCGTGCGTATGCGCGCGCAAGCCGCTGCGGCGTGGTGTGCACCGGGATGCCGTTCGCGTGCAGTGCGTCGCGCGTCGCCGCGTCGACCGCGCCGAAGAAACACGCGAGGATGCCACGGTATGCATGCTGCCGCGATTCGATCAGCGTGCGCGCGACCGCATCGGCCGGCGCACTGTGGGACGTCGAATGCACGACGAACAGCGTGCCCGTTTGCGGAAACGGTGCGAGCGCCTTGATGGCGGTGCCGAAATGCTCCGGACGCGCATCGTCGCCGAGCGTCAGCGGATTGCCGGGCGCGGCGAGATGCGGCAGCGCGGCCGCGACCGCCGACGTTGCCGCAGCCGGCCAGTCGGCCAGCACGTCGCGCACCTCCGCGACCGCATCGACCGCGAGTTTGGCAACACCCGCGTCGCTCGTCACGAGCGTCGCCGCGCCACGCGCGGTGACGCGCCCGACGCCGAGCGTCTCGATCTCGTCGAGCAGATCGTCGAGTGCATCGACACGCACCATCCCCGCGCGCTGGAACGCTGCCGTGTAAAGCGCATCGCCGGGATCGGCGCGCCCGGTGCGCAGCGCGAGCACCGGCTTGTTGCGCGCCGCCGCACGCGCGGCCGACATGAATTTGCGCGCGGCACACACGGTGTCGAGCTCGAGCAGGATCGCACGCGTGCCGGGATCGCTGGCGAGGTAGTCGAGCACGTCGCCCGCATCGACGTCGGCCTCGCTACCCAGCGCGACGACGTGCGAAAAGCCGAGGCCTCGTGCATCGGCCCAGCCGAGTACCGCGTTCGTCAGCGCGTTCGATTGCGACACCCACGCGACGCCGCCCGATCGCGCCGTATAGGCCGGCGCGCCGAAATGCGCATGCCGCGCAGGCGACAGCACGCCGAGACTGCCGGGCCCGACGATACGGAGCACGAACGGCTTCGCGGCCTTGAGCGCGCGATCAAGCGCGGCGCGATCGGCGTCGGTGCGCGCCTCGCCGACGATCACCGCGACGCGCGTGCCGATCTCGCCGAGTTTGCGCACGATGCCGGCCCACGTGGCAGGCGGCGTGCAGATCACGGCGACCGATGGCGGCGCGGGCAGCCGGTCGACATCCGCCACGACCGCGTGCCCGTTCAGCTCGCGATACTTCGGATTGACGGGCCACACGGGCCCCTCGAACGCGCCGTCGAGCACACGCGCCCACACCATCGCACCGATACTCCCCGCGCGCGACGATGCGCCGACGACGGCAACGGACCTGGGCTGAAACAACGCATCGAGATGGCGGACGGTCACAGCGGCTCCATACGGTAACGAAAGACGATCCGACCGGTACACGGGCCAGATGGCCATGTACCGGTCGACGCGAACTCCAAGCATAGGCGAACCCGCTGCGGCTGCCTATATGCCGAACGGCCGACTGTGCGACGCGCATCAATCGCCGCAACATGGGCCGGTAACCGACGCCTTTGCACGACGCAACGGGCGAAGGCAACACGATGCGGCCATCGGGTCGCCGCTTCAAAGGTGAGGGTTTACAGGAGCCATGGTGAGCAAGTTCGGGAATTGCACGGCGCAGTGCGTCCATGCACGAGAGGTGAAGGCAATCGGCGGGACCTCAGCACCGCGGCGATCGAAAATGCCAATGCACGCATGCCGCGTAATTGCGGGGTCGTTTACCGGAATTCGCGGCGATATCCGGCCGAATCGCGGCGAATTCGCAAAACGGGATCCGTTAATCGCGCGGCATTGGCGTTCAATTCGCGGTTTCGAGTCGCGCTGCCGCCGCCCAAAAACAAAACGGTGCGACGGCCGCATGGCCGTTCGCACCGTCAGCAGCGCACGAAAGGTGAGAATTTTCGGGAGTCAGTCCTTGATCAGGAAACGCGCGCGGTTCTTGCCGAGCCACGCCGGCGCACGCCCGCGGCCACTCCACGTTTCGCCCGTCTTCGGGTTCAGGTACTTCGGCGGCAACGGACGCTTCGGTTTCGCCGCGGCAGTGGTGCCGATCGGCCGAAAACCGAGTTCTTCCGCCGTAATGTCGAATTCCTCGATTTTCGCCCGAATGGCGGCAATCGCATCGGTAATCGCCTTTTCGCGTTCCTTGTCGATCTTTTGCTGAAGTCTTTCGAGCTGCGCTGTCAGTTGCCTGTAGGTCGCCATATGGATGGGACTCCGTGAGTGTTATTCATGAAAAATAGCCGACTCCCAGCGAATAGAAAAGCGCTTCACCCGATTATGGTCTCCTTATCCAGTCATATCGGGTTCAATAGCCGCTCTTCTTCTTGCATGCGAAGAGAAGATTTCGCACGCCGTCATCGGTCGATTGCTGGAGGACGTCGAATTCCCCATTGCAGATGGCTCGGGCATTGTCCGTGCAATTGCTCCAGTCGCTGCCGTTGCACTGCACCTGCGTCGTCGGGCGCCCGTCCGAAGTGAACAGAGGCGCCCCGCCGCCGCACCCGCCGAGCCCAGCAACCAGGGCCAACAATCCGGCCCGACGCCAATGCATTCGAGCCCACCGACAGACCGACGCAAGCATGTGATTCATTGTTATTTCCGTCAACCGATTTTTGAATTTCGCGAGTATGCCACGCACCGTTGTCACACGTTCAGTCCCGCGCTCGGTCCGGCGTCCGGTCGGGCCGTCCGCGCGTCTTGTACGGCACGGCCCGGTGCGGATCGTCGGTGATGCGAACGAACACCTGCTCGACGTCGGGAAGCGCGCCGAGTTCGCGCGCCAGCGCCTGCCGGTCCAATGCCGGATCGGCACACCCTTCGACATAGATGAAGCGCCGCTGCACGGTAATCCACAGGCTCGTGCCCTGCAGCCGATCGGTGCCCGCGAAATGCGCTTTCGCCGCGTCTGCGATCGGCGCGTCATACATATAGGAATTCGGTTTCGTGCAGCGGTGGGCGAGCCAGCAGGTGGTCCCGCGCTCGACGCGGTAATGCGCGTCGTCCTCCATCTCGGCGCGCGTCATCCACGGGCCGAGCGGCAGCGGGCATCCGGCGAAGCCCTGCGACAGCGCGACGAACGGATCGTTGTACCAGTTGCGCCGCACCGCAGGCGCGTCCGCGTCACCCGTCTGCGCGAACGAGGACGTCGCCACCAATACGGCCAGCCATCCGGCAATGCCGATTCGCTTCATCGTTGCCTCCTGTCGGGTACTTCACCGGTGCCGCTCCTCATGTCCGGGCGCATCCGCCGCCGCTTGCTACCGGTCGATCCCGAGCGCCGTCATTTTCTTGTAGAGCGTCGCCCGACCGATGCCGATGCGCGCGGCCGCTTCCACCACCTTCCCGTCGCAAGCCGCAAGCGCATCGATCAGGAACTGGCGCTCCCACGCGGCCAATGCATCGGCATACGAAACGACCGCCGCACCCGATGCGCAAGGTGCACCCGCCGTATCCGCTGCGTCGCCCGCGTCCCGGCCGACCGGCGGCGGAGCAGGCCGCGTGCCTGCCGGCACGCTGTCCGGCGCCATGCGCACCGGCCCGAGGAACGGCGCGAGCGCACCCGCATCGATCACCGAGCGATCCGACAGCATCAGCGCACGCTCGAGCGTATTGCGCAGTTCGCGCACATTGCCTGGCCACGGGTACGCGCACAGCATCCGCAGCGCGTCGTCGGTCAGTTCGCAGTGCGCGGCCCGGCCGTGCTGCGCGGCCAGTTCCTCGAGCGTCGCGTAGACGAGCGCCGCGATGTCGGACGCGCGCTCGCGCAAGGGCGGCGCGTGAATCGTCAGCACATTGAGCCGGTAATAGAGATCCGCGCGAAAGCGGCCGGCCTCGACCAGCGCGGGCAGGTCGGCCGACGTCGCGGCAATGATCCGCACGTCGGCACGCACGATCCGGTTCGAGCCGACCGGTTCGAACTCCTTGTCCTGCAGCACACGCAGAAGCTTGCCCTGCAGCGGCAGCGGCATGTCGCCGATCTCGTCGAGAAACAACGTGCCGCGATCGGCCAGCTCGAACTTGCCGACGCGTCCCTTGCGATCGGCACCGGTATACGCACCCGGCGCCGCGCCGAAGAATTCGGTCTCGAGCAGCGTGTCCGGAATCGCGGCGACGTTGACGGTCACGAGCGGCTGGAGCGCGCGCGCCGACGCCGCGTGGATCGCATGCGCGAGCAGTTCCTTGCCGGTGCCCGTCTCGCCGAGCAGCAGCACCGGCGAATCGACCTGTGCGGCGCGGCGCGCCTGCCGCTTGGTTTCGAGGCTTGCGGCACTCGTGCCGACGAAACTCGCGAACGTGTATTTCGCACGGCGCGCCTGCGCGAGCGAACGCTGCGTCGCGATCAGCTGCTGCTGAAGCTGCGCGTAACGGGAAAAGATCGGCGTGAGGGTCTTCAACTGGTCGAACAGCGCGAAGCCGATCGCGCCGACCGTCTCGCCCGCCTCGTTCTTCAACGGCAGGCGCGTGACCACGAGCGGCTCGCGGCCGGTCTCCATGATGTCGAGCAGGATCGGCTGCCCGGTCGACACGACCTCGCGCATCAGGCTGTTCGGAATCACCGCCTCGCAGTCGAGGCCGACCGCCTGCTGCGGATCAGCGAACCCGAAGCGCGCCGCATAACGCTCGTTCATCCACACGACGCGCGCGTCTCGATCGACGACCACCGTCCCCGCACTCGAATCCTCGAAGGTTCGAAACAGCGACTCGGCGGCGCGCCGCAGCACGTCGCCGTAATTGACGGGCAGGCGGACCCAGTCGTTCATCATCGTGTCGTCGTCTCCGCGTATGCTCGGCCGGATGTCTCCGGAACGGGACGCAGTATCTCACTTTGGAGACATCCCGGAATGCCTTGTCCGGGAAAGCCCTGCCCGATTCAATGGGCTGTCCTGGCGTCGAATCGTCTCCGAATGGAGACGATTTCTGTAGAATCTTCAGACATTGGCCGGCGCGGGCCCGCCGGCCTGCGCCGGACCCATGTCCGGCGGCGCAATCCGGCCGATGGCACGAAACCTGCACGAACCTGAGCCGGTCCGCGGCGCGTTCCGCGATCGAACAACAACCAAAGCCATTCCAAGCCATTAGGAGACTCCCTTGTCTTTCGTGATCGTCCTCGCCGCGCTGGCGTTCCTGATGTTCGCCGCGTATCGCGGCTACAGCGTGATCCTGTTCGCGCCGATCGCCGCGCTGGGCGCGGTCCTGCTGATCGAACCCGCCGCCGTCGCCCCGGTCTTCTCCGGCATCTTCATGGAGAAGATGGTCGGCTTCGTCAAACTGTACTTCCCGGTATTCATGCTCGGCGCCGTGTTCGGCAAAGTGATCGAACTGTCCGGGTTCTCCGAGTCGATCGTCCATGCCGCGATCCGCTACATCGGCCGCTCGCGTGCGAATGCGGTGATCGTCGCGGTGTGCGCGCTGCTCACCTATGGCGGGGTGTCGCTGTTCGTCGTGGTGTTCGCGGTGTATCCGTTCGCGGCCGAGCTCTATCGCCAGAGCAACATTCCGAAGCGGCTGATGCCCGGCGCGATCGCGCTCGGCGCGTTCTCGTTCACGATGGATTCGCTGCCCGGCACGCCGCAGATCCAGAACATCATCCCGACCACGTTCTTCAAGACGACCGCCTGGGCCGCCCCCGCGCTCGGCACGATCGGCTCGCTGTTCATCATCGTCGTCGGCCTCGCGTACCTGGAATGGCGCCGCCGTTCGGCGATGGCGAAGGGCGAAGGCTACGGCACGTCGCTCGTCAACGAACCGGAACGCGTCGAAGCGACGGCACTGCCGCATCCGGCGCTGGCGATCCTGCCGCTGATCCTCGTCGGCGCATCGAACTTCACGTTCACGAAGCTGATCCCGCAGTGGTACGGCGCCGCGTCGTACACGGTCGCGCCGGACGTGCTGCCCGGCGTGCACACGCCGGTCACGACGTCGATCAAGACCGTCGTCGCGATCTGGTCGGTCGAGGCCGCGCTGCTGCTCGGCATCGTGCTGGTCGTCCTGACCGCGTTCAAGCGCGTCAGCGACCGCTTCGCGGCCGGTTCGAAGGCAGCCGTCGGCGGTGCGCTGCTCGCCGCGATGAATACCGCGTCGGAGTATGGTTTCGGCGGCGTGATCGCCGCGCTGCCGGGCTTCCTCGTCGTCAGCGACGCGCTGAAGAGCATTCCGAACCCGCTGGTGAACGCGGCCGTGTCGGTCAGCTCGCTCGCCGGCATCACCGGTTCGGCGTCGGGCGGCATGAGCATCGCGCTCGCCGCGATGTCGGACCTGTTCATCAAGGGCGCGCAGGCAGCCAGCATCCCGATGGACGTGCTGCACCGGGTCGTCGCTATGGCCAGCGGCGGCATGGACACGCTGCCGCACAACGGCGCAGTCATCACGCTGCTCGCGGTCACCGGCCTCACGCACCGCGAGTCGTATCGCGACATCTTCGCCGTCACCGTGATCAAGACGCTGGCGGTGTTCTTCGTGATCGCCGTGTACTACACGACCGGCCTCGTGTAAGCCTCCGGATCGGGGCGGCGTTCCGCACGCCGCCCCGATCCATTGTTTCCGGCAGCAGAACACTGCGTTGGGAGCAAGCGCGTTTTTCCCGCGCGTGGCCGGACCTACACTGTTTTCAACCGCCGCCGCTTCGTCGAACGAAGGCCGGTCACCCAGTCGGAAACATGGAGGTCACGATCATGAAGCGCCTGATTCACGCAGTTGCCATTACCCTGGCCGTATCCGCCCCGCTCGCCGCGCTAGCGCAGTCGAACCCGCCGCTCACGCGCGCGCAGGTCCACGCCGAAGTGAAGGCGCTCAAGCAGGCCGGCTTCCAGTCGAGCGACTGGTTCTACCCGGCCAGCATCGTGTCCGCCGAAGCGAAGATCCGCCAGCAGAGCGCCGGGGCTGGCAGTACGCGCGGCGCGGCGCCGGAATCGGGCCAGTAATCGCAGTCACGATGCGGCCGTCACGCCTGACCGCACCTTCGCCGGCCGTCACGCCTTCACCGGCTCGATCAGTTTCGCGCATGCCGCTGCCTGCGGATCGCCCGCAGGCAGCTTCGCGCACACCCCGTCGAACTGCTTCACGACCGACCTGACCGACGCATCGTGCGCGCCGCCGCCGCGCCAGCGATTCAATTGCGTGACGACCTTGGTCAGCGCGCGCAGGTTCGCCCCATAAAACGCATCCTTGGTCTTGCCGGCCTGCGCGAGCACGCTCGCTGCGATCGCTTCGATCCGCGCCGAATCGTCCGGCGCAAGCGCGACCGCATTCGCGAAATAGGTCGCGCCCCAGCGCAACTTCGTCGCCGGTCCGCTCGCTGAGTCGTACGCCTTCCGGTACCAGTCGAGCGCCACGGCCTTGTCGCCGCGCGCCTTCGCATTCGCGGCCAGACCCGACATGAAGTAGTAAGGCGTCGCCGAACGCGGCAGCTCGGCCTTCAGCAAGACATCGGATTCGTCGTACAGACCGGCGTCGGTCAGCGTGTCCGCCGCTTCGCTGACGAGCGCCTGCCGTTCATATGCATTCGCAGCGCCCTGCACCGATGTCGCGATCTGCTTGCGTGCGGTATCGACCAGCGCCGGCGCGGCGAGCGGCGCGCCGGCGTGCGCGTCGCCGCGCGCGAGCAGCACGCGGCCGTGCAGCGCCATCAGGCGGTCGATCGACGACAACGTCGTATCGGTCGACAAGCGCGCGAGCGCCGTGTCGTACGCGCCGCTCAGCTTCGCACGCTGCGCGGCATCGCCGCCGAGGTACGCGACCACGCGCGCGGGCGCCGCGACGAGCACGTCCGAATCGGCCCGCGCCAGCGCCGGCTCGCGCAGCACCGCGCGCAGCGCGTCGGCGAGCGCGGCCTTGTCGAGCGCGCCGGCCTGTGCCGGATCGTCCGATGCCGCCACAACCGTCGATTTCAGCGCGAACCGTGTGGCGTCCGCCTTGGCGCCGGCTGCACGCGCCCGTTGCGACAGCGTCTGCAGCGTCACCGCGACACGATCGGCCGGCACCGGCAGCGCGCCGTCGGTGTCCCAGGAATAGTCGGCGAGCAGATGCCATTCGGCCGGCGTCAGCGCCGCGCCGTGGTTCAGCGCGGTCGCAAGCGTCTGCCGAACCGGATGCGCAGCCGTCATCCCGAGCGACAGCGCCTGCATGTAGCGGTCGAGATCGGCCTCGCCCGGCAGCCGCGTCACTTCGGTGCCGTCCGGACGGAACAGGATCATCGTCGGATAGCCGTGCACCTTGAAGCGCTCGCCGACCTTCTGCGCGCTGTCGGTATCGCCGTCGAGATACACGGGCACGAAGAACGACGAGCGGGTCTTGAATGCCTGCTGGCTGAAAATCGTCGACTTCACCTGGTTGCACGACGGGCACCACACGGCGCCCCAATACAGCAGCAGCGGCTTGCCGGTGCGCTTCGCGAGCGCGAACGCGGCATCGACGTCGCCCTCCTGCCACGCGATGCCGGGCGGCAGATGCGCGCCGCCGCCCGACGGGCTCGATACGGCGGCGCCTTGTGGCGCGGTGGTGGCGAACGCCGCACCCGCGGCGGCGAACAGGCAGGCGGCAGTCACGTTGCGGAGAACGATTTTCATGGAGGCGGGTTCCGTTGAAAGAGACGGTTGCGGGAAGCGGCGTCGCGCGACGGCCGGAGCCTGCACGTCAGCGACGGCCGACCCATGCACGCGAAGCGGTGAAGCGAAAACACGACGAAGCGACGACACGATGAAGGCCATCGACGGATGGCGCCCCGCATGCCGGAATCGGCCGTGCGGGTCACGCAAGCTTCGACGCAGAAAGCCACGATCGGCCGCTGCATGCGCACGCCGCGCAGCCGTGCCGACCGCGACAAACACGACGACCGGCAAATCGCTCGACGATACGATTCAGGCGGCCGGTTGAAAACGAACGAATTCTCGAATGGATATGACGTGCGGCGTCGCCGACGTGCGCTCGCGCGCGGTCGGCGCAACCATGCACTGCGCCGCATGCATGCTTCATTGACTGCCGTCCGTTGCCGCTCGCGATCCGGTGCGCGAAGGCATGCACGACATGACGCCCGGCATTGCCAATGCACGCACATGCCGCGGCCGATGCAACGACGCACACCGGCCCGCACGCGCCGTTACAGCCGCCCCTTGATCCGCGCCATCTGGAATACCGACGCATACGCGCCATCGCGCAGCGCATAGTCCGGCGCCTCGCCTTCGATCCGGAAGCCGTGCTTTTCATACAGCGCGATCGCCGCCGGGTTGTCGACGAATACGATCAATTCGAGACGCGTGAGGTTCAGCCAGTTCTCGGCAAGTTCGATGGCGGCGGCCAGGAGCCGGCTGCCGATGCCGCGCCCGTGATGCGACGCATCGACCATCATCCCGAGCGACGCGGCATGACGCCGGCGCGGGTTCTGCTCCGGGTGCAGCGCGAGATGGCCGACCACCGTGCCGTCGAGTTCGGCGACGAGGCTCACGCCCTGCTCGCGCAGGCGTTCGAGCCGCTGCTGCCATTTCTCGTGCGACGGAAACGGATGCTGGAGCGTGTTCATGTACACCGCCGGGTGCGCGATGATTCGCCGGATCGCGTCGACGTCGTGCGTCTCGCTGTGCCGGATCGTGATATCGGTCATGACTGGGTAGCGTCGAAAGTATCGGGCCGGAGCGCCGGCCAGGCGTGTGGCGCGGCGTCGGCCGATCCGGCTGAAACGCCCGCCCGGCACGGCTCAAACATCAGAAGGATGATGGTGCAGCCCTCTTTTCGTGCCCACGAAAATGCTCCGTATTGTGGCCCGTTCGCGTTAAACTGCGTCAAGCTGCATTCAACAACGACATCTTCGCCAACCTGGCACACACGACACGAGGATAGGTTCGATGCGCACTACCGGCTCATCCGGGGCAATGACCCTGCTCACCGAACACGACCCGGCCGACGGCCGCGAACTGCGCTCGCTCCGGCTCGAATCGACCGGCGATGGCAAAAGCGTGCTGCTGATCGAGATCGACGAACGCAAGCCCGGCATTCACCGCGAGGTCCGCTACGAGATCACGCCGGCCGAACTGATCGCGGCAATCCGCTCGCATGGTGCCGAGCTGCCCGGCGAAAACCACGGCGCCGCCTCGCTCGCCCGCACCTCTTCCTGATGTCGATCGGTGAGCCGCGCGCAACGCACCGGCTCACCGTTCCGCCCGCATCGCCCTGCCGCCGTCAGGCGCTTTCCGTCATTCCCCGCCGTCCGGTTGAAAATGGCCGATAATCGGCCCATCCGCGTATCCTCCTCACGCGCTTCCTTTTCGGCCAGCCGTCATGCTCCGTGACCTCGTCGCCCAATACGGGCCGCTTCTCGTCTTCGCCAATGTGCTCGCGGCGGCCATCGGCCTGCCCGTACCGGCGATGCCGACGCTCGTGCTGTTCGGCGCGATGGCCGCGATGCATCCGGCGATGATCGGCTCGCAGCTGGTGACGGTGCTGGCGCTGTCGGTGCTCGGCGCGCTGATCGGCGACACCGTGTGGTACGTCGCCGGGCGGCGCTACGGCGGCTCGACGCTGAAGACGATCTGCCGGCTGTCGTTGTCGCGCGATACCTGCGTGAAAAAGACCGAACGATTCTTCGGCCGCTACGGCGTGCGCGTGCTCGCGGTCGCCCGCTTCATTCCGGGGCTGTCGCTCGTGTCGGTGCCGATGGCCGGCGCGCTCGGCACGCGCTATCGCACGTTCGCCGGCTACGATGCGCTCGGCGCCGCGCTGTGGACGATGGTCGGCCTCGTCGCGGGGCTCGTGTTCTACCGCCAGATCGACTGGCTGTTCGCCGGCGCGAGCCGGCTCGGCCGCGCGGTGCTGCTTGTGATCGTCGCGCTGCTGGCGATCTATGCCGCCGTGCGCTGGATGCGCCGCCGCGCGCTGATCCGCCAGCTCGCGAGCGCGCGGATCGGCGTCGACGAGCTCGACCTGCTGCTGCGCGATTCGTCCGCGCCGGTGGTGCTCGACGTGCGTTCACCCGAACACCGCAAGCTCGACCCGTTCACGATTCCCGGCGCGCAGTTCGCGGACGAACGGCACATCGAGGACATCGTCGCGCGCTATCCGTTCTCGCAGAAGTTCGTCGTGTATTGCTCGTGCCCGAACGAAGTGACGGCGGCGCTGATGGCCAAGCGCCTGCTCGACGCAGGCTTCACCGATGCACTGCCGCTGCGCGGCGGCCTCGACGCCTGGCGCGACACGGGCCGCCAGCTCACGTCGCTGCTGGAGGACATGCCCGCCGCGAACGATCCGGTGGCGGGGTTGCACAAGCCGGCCTGATCGAACTGACTGCAGGCCGGCCGCGCGAGACGAAAAAACCTGAAGGGGACGTCGCGCCCCCCTTCGATCAGAACGCGTGCACCGGCACGTTCACGACCAGGCGGTACTCCTTGTTGGTCGCGTCCGCGGTGTGCGAGGAACCGGTGTGCCACATCGCGATGAACGTGACCTTCGTGTCCTTCAGCTTGCCGCTCTGGAACGTGTACGACGGGATGAAGCCGAACTCGTGGTGACGGCCCTGCACCGGCGCGCCGTTGCTCCAGTAGATGCTCGACTTGCTCGGATCGTTCGCGGCGCCTGCGCTGCCGTCCGCACCCCAGCCCGTCACGCCCCAGACCATCGCCTTGAAGCCCGGCAGGCCCGCTTCCTTGCCGTAGAACGTGTAACGCAGCTGCAGCGACTTTTCGTGCGGCGCGTTGTAGTCGACGTCCATCGAGTTGGTCAGGAAGATGCCGTTCGTTTCGTTCAGGTAGTCGAAGAACTGGTCGCCGAGCACCTGCTGATAACCGAGCAGCAGTTCGTGCGGACCGTGCTGCGCGGCCAGCGACAGGCTGTACGCGTTGTTGTTGATCTTGCCCTGCAGCGCGTCGCCCGTGTCGTGCGTCGAGTAAACGTTACCAAAACCGGTCCACTTGATCGACTTCGTATCGCCGATGCTGTGCTTCACCGACGCGTAGTACTGGTGCCACACGTCGTCGGCCTGGTTCGCGTACAGCGCGACTTCGCCGTCCGGCGAGTAGTCCCACGTGCCGCCGACATAGGTCAGGCGATTGATGCGCGTGCCGCCATACTGCGTCGTGAGGTTGGTGAGCGTCGTGTGGCCGCGCGCGTCGGTCTTCGTGAAGCTGCCGGCCTCGAGCATCACGTTCTTGAATTCGTTGCTGACGATCGTCGCGCCGAGGAACGTCGGCGGCAGCGCGCGGTTGTCGTGCTGCTCCATGAACGGGTTGTCGACGGCCTGCAGACCGTACTTGACCACCGTGTTCGAGATGCGCGCCTTCACGTCGTAGATGCCCGGATAGGCCCACGCGAGCTGGTTCGAACCGCCGCCGCCCTTCGCGATGTGCACCATGCTGCCGGCGCCCTTGCCGCCGTCGAGCTTCAGCGCCGCATACAGCGACGCGTCGAAGCCGATGCCGATCAGGCCGGTCGTGTAGCCCGACTCGAAGTTCGCCATCGCGCCCTGGACCCACGCGTGACGATGCGGCCCGCCCTTGTTGTCGAGCGTGTCCGCATAGTTGCGGAACAGGAAGTTCAGGTGGCTGTCGGCAATGAAGCCGTTCGACTTCGACTGCGCCGACGGCTCATCGGGCGGCGTGACGGCCTGGTTCGCCTCGGCGTTGATAATGGCGTTCGGGGTCGTTGCCTGCGCAACCGACGTGCTCGCGCCCGCGGACGGCGCGGCCTGCGCGACCGTCAGCGGTGCGGGGGCCGCGTCGTCGGCGTGCGCGACGCCGGTCATCGATACGCCGGCAAGCGCCGGCAGGCCCCATGCGAGCAGCATCTTCGATGCCGTCCCGATCGTCTTTTGCTTTTTCATCGTCATTCTCGTCTTGTGTTGATGTCGTCCACGCCGGTTGCGATCCGCTCCCGGTCCCCCGGCGAGCCCGGTTAAGGACGCGCCTTGACCCGCGACGCGAAGATCGTTCGCGCCGCACCCTACCCCTGTTGACCTGCCTGGTTATGTTTGCTGCGTCACTTCACGCCGCCACCGCGCCCGCCCGGATGCACGCGACACGCGCCGCCGAGCCGTGCCGCACTTCCGGCAGCGGCACGTCCTGCGCGCACGCGTCGATCGCGACCGGACAACGCGTGCGGAACGCGCAGCCGGACGGCGGGTTGAGCGGCGACGGCATCTCGCCCGCCAGCAGCATCGGACGGCGAGCACGCTCGCGCGCCGGCTCCGGCGTCGGCGCCGCATCGAGCAGCGCCTTCGTGTACGGGTGCTGCGGCACGCCGTACACGTCATGCCGCGTGCCGAACTCCATCACGCGGCCGAGATACATCACGAGCACGCGCTGGCTGATGGCCTTCACCACCGCCAGATCGTGCGCGACGAACAGATAGGACAACGACAGTTCACGTTGCAGATCGCGCAGCAGGTTCACGATCTGCGCCTGGATCGACACGTCGAGTGCCGACACCGGTTCGTCGCAGATCACGAGCTTCGGCTCGCCGATCAGCGCACGCGCGATACCGACGCGCTGGCACTGTCCGCCGGAAAATTCGTGGGGATAGCGCAGCAGGTGATGCGCGTTCAGGCCGACACGCTCGAGCATCGTGACCACGCGACGCCGCACTTCGGTGCGGCCGAGGCCCGCGTGGTGCGTGACCAGCGGCTCCGCGACGATCTGTTCGATCGTCATGCGCGGATCGAGCGACGCGAGCGGATCCTGGAAGATCATCTGCACTTCGCGGCGCATCGCGGTGCCGCGCAGGTGATCGGGCGCGACGGCTTCGCCGCGCCAGCGCACCGTGCCGGCCGTCATCGGCACGAGGCCGATCAGCGCGCGCGCGAGCGTCGACTTCCCGCAGCCCGACTCGCCGACGAGCCCGACCGTCTCGCCGCGCTTCACGTCGAACGACACGCCGTCGACCGCGCGCAGCGTGCCCTTCGGCGACCACGGATAGCCGCCGAGCGGCACGCGAAAATGCACCTTCAGATCGTCGACGGACAGCAGCGTATCGCTCGTCGTGCCCGTCGTGCCGGCATGGCGGCGTTCATCGACGCTCATCGCAGACCTCCCGTCAGATCGGCCAGCGGCCGGTGGCACGCGCGCACCGCGCCCACCGCGCCATAGGTTTCGAGCGCGGGGCGCGCGGTACCGCAGCGCTCCTGCGCATATGTGCAGCGTTTCGCGAACGCACAGCCGGCCGGCGCGGTGCCGGGCATCGGCGGATTGCCGGGAATCGCGACGAGCGGCGCATCGTCGGCGTCGGTCAGGCGCGGCAGCGCGTTGAGCAGGCCGATCGTGTAGGGATGCGACGGCGCCGCGAAGATCGATTCGGCCGGCGCGTATTCGACGGTGCGGCCCGCATACATGACCATCACGTCGTCCGCGAGGCCCGCGACCACGCCCATGTCGTGCGTGATCAGCACGATCGCGGTGCCGCGCTCGCGGTTCAGCTCGCGCAGCAGGTCGATGATCTGTGCCTGCACGGTCACGTCGAGCGCGGTGGTCGGCTCGTCGGCGATCAGGATTTCCGGCTCGGACAGCAGCGCCATCGCGATCATCACGCGCTGGCGCATGCCGCCGGAGAACTCGTGCGGATACATGCGGATGCGGCGCGCCGCATCGGGAATCCGCACCGACTCGAGCGCCTCGATCGCGCGCCTGGTCGCTTCCTTGCGCGACAGCTTGCGATGCAGCTGTAGCGTCTCGGTCATCTGCCGCTCGATCGTCAGGAACGGATTGAGCGACGTCATCGGATCCTGGAAAATCATCGCGATCCGGTCGCCGCGCACGGCGTTCAGCGCACGCGTATCCATCTCGAGCAGGTTGTCGCCGCGATAGCGCGCGGCGCCCGTCGTCGCGCCGTTGCCGGCCAGCAGGCCGAGCAGCGCCATCACGGTCTGGCTCTTGCCCGAGCCCGATTCGCCGACGATGCCGAGCGTCTTGCCGGCTTCGAGCGAGAACGACACGCCGCTCACGGCGTCGATCGGCGGCGCGTCCTTGCGCGAGAAGCGCACGCCGAGGTTTTCTACTTCCAGCAAAGCAGTCATGTCAGCCTCCGCCGGGCCGCTCGGCACTTCGATGGATGCGCCTGGGGGAGACGGGGGGGCTGCGCCCCCCCCGAGCGAACATAGTGAGCGTGGGGACTGTTTCATTTTCAGCGATCCTTCGGGTCGAGCGCGTCACGCAGGCCGTCGCCAACGAAGTTCACGCAGTAAAGTGTCACGCACAGCATGACGGCCGGTGCCAGCAGCAGCCACGGCATCGATTCCAGTTTCTGCGCGCCGTCCTGGATCAGCACGCCCCAGCTCGTCATCGGTTCCTGCACGCCGAGGCCGAGGAACGACAACACCGATTCGGTCAGCACGATGTTCGGCACCGACACGGTCGCGTACACGACGACCACGCCGAGCAGGTTCGGCACGACGTGGCGCAGCACGATCGACGCCGGCGACACGCCGATCGCGCGCGCCGCATCGACGAACTCGCGATTGCGCAGCGACAGCGTCTGGCCGCGCACGACGCGCGCCATGTCGATCCACGAGAACGCGCTGATGGTCAGCACGACCAGCATGAACGAGCGGCCGAACAGGGTCATCATCAGGATCGCGATCAGCAGGTACGGGATCGCGTACATCATGTCGACGACGCGCATCATCGCGGAGTCGACCCGGCCGCCCGCGAAACCGGCGGTCGCGCCCCACGCGACGCCGAACAGGCCGGACACCAGCGTGCCGAGCAGGCCGACCTCGATCGACACGCGGCCGCCGATCAGCGTGCGCACGAGCAGGTCGCGGCCGAGCTCGTCGGTGCCGAACCAGTGCTGGTTCGCGAGCGTCGGCGCCAGGCTGATCGAACCCCAGTCGCTCGCGGCGGGATCGGCCGCCAGCAGCCACGGGCCGACGAAACACGCGAGCGTGATCAGCGCAAGCAGCACGAGGCTGAACACGGCCGCGCGGTTGTGAAGGAAGCGCGCGAACGCGAGCGCAAGCGGCGAGCGCGAACGCGGCGGCGAGTCGGTCTGCACGGGCAGACTGACGACGGGAGTAGTCGGAGTCATCGCAGTGCCTCGCTCAATAACGGATGCGCGGGTCGAGCCATGCGTACGCGAGGTCGACCAGCAGGTTGAACAGCACGGCACAGACGGTCGTCAGCACGACGAGGCCGAGCACCAGCGTGTAGTCGCGGTTGATCGCGCCGTTCACGACGAGCTGCCCGAGCCCCGGCAGCGCGAACACCGATTCGGTGACGACGGCCGCCGTGATCGACGTGATGCAGACCGTGCCGAACAGCGACACGACCGGCATCAGCGCGGGCTTGAGCGCGTGGCGCAGCACGATCGTCGAGCCCGGCAGGCCCTTCGCGCGCGCGGTGCGGATGAAGTTGCTCGACAGCGTCTCGATCATCGAGCCGCGCATCACGCGCGCGAGCAGCGATACGTTGATGAAGGTCAGCAGCACGATCGGCAGCAGCCGGTACTGCCAGCCGCCGTCGCCCCAGCCGCCGGCCGGCAGCCAGCCGTTGCCGGCCGACGTCTTCAGCAGGATCGCGAAGATCCACACCAGCACCGGGCCGAGCACGAACGGCGGCACGACGTTGCCGAAGTTGCCGATCAGCATCACGAAGCGGTCGATCAGGCTGTCGCGGCGCACGGCCGCGACAGTGCCGAGCAGCACGCCGAACACGATCGAGATCGGGATCGACACGCCGCCCACGCCGAGACTCACGGGCAGCGCCTTCTTCACGAGATCGTTCACCGACCAGTCGACGTAGCGGAACGACGGGCCGAGATCACCTTGCAGCAGCGAACCGAGATACAGCAGGTACTGCTTCCACAGCGGCTCGTCGAGGTGGTACTTCGCGTTCAGGTTCGCGAGCGTCGCCGCGGACAGCTGCTTCTCCGTATCGAACGGACCGCCGGGCGTGAAGTGCAGCAGCAGGTAGCAGACGGTGATGACGGCGAGAATCGTCGGCACCGCCCACAACGTGCGTCTCAATGCGTAGGCCAGCATGATCGCTCCGCTCAGTGCTTGATCAGGTACATGTCCTGCGAAGCACGCATGTCGATCACGTTCTTCAGCGAGTAGCCGCCCACGTAGGGCTTCACGAGACGGTCGGCCGAGTACTGGAACAGCGGCACCATCGGCGTGTCGTTCATCGCCGTGTCGTGCGCCTGCGTGAGCAGCGTGGCGCGCGCCTTGTCGTCGAGCTTCTGGTTGCCGTCGTCGACGAACGTGTCGACCTGCTTGTTGCAGTAGCCGACGGTGTTCTGCGAGCTGCCGCAGCGGATCAGGTCGAAGAAGGTCATCGCGTCGTTGTAGTCGGCGAACCAGCCGTCGCGCGCGATCTGCACCTTGCCGTCATGCCGTTCCTTCATCAGCACCTTGAACTCGACGTTCTCGAGCTTCGTGTTGATGCCGAGCTTGGTGCGCCATTCCGATGCGGTGAACAGCGCGACCTTCTTGTGCAGGTCGTTGGTGTTGTACGTGAGCGTGAACGACAGCGGCTTCGCGTCCGAGAAGCCGGCCTGCTTCAGCAGGTCCTTCGCGGTCGCGACGCGCTTGGCCATCGGCCACGACGCCCATTCCGGCGTGAACGGCTGCACGCCCTTCGTGCCGTTCGGCATCAGGCCGTACATCGGCTTCTCGCCGGCCTGCGTCAGTTTCGACGTCAGCACGTCGCGATCGATCACCATCGACAGCGCCTGGCGCACGCGCTTGTCCTTGAGCGCCGCATCGCTGTTGTTCAGGTAGTAGTAGTACGTCGCGAGCTGCAGGCCCGGGCGCAGTTCGCCGCCGAACTGCTTGCTGACCTGCTGGAAGATGCCCGACGGGATCGAGTAGCTGTAGTCGATCTGGCCGGCCTGGTACATGCGCATCGCCGTTTCGTCGCTTTCGATCGGCAGGTACGTGACCTTGTTGATCACGACCTTCGGCGCGTTCCAGTACTTCGCGTCCTTCGAGATCACGATGCGGTTGTTCGGCTGCCAGTCGACCAGCTGGTACGCGCCGTTGCTGACGATGTTGCCCGGACGCGTCCATGCATCGCCGAACTTCGCGACGGTGTCCTTGTTCACCGGCGCGAGCGGCACCATCGCGGTCAGTTCGGGGAAGAACGCGACGGGCACGTCGGTCGTCACTTCAAGCGTGTACGGGTCGACGGCGCGCACGCCGAGCGTCGTCGGTGCGGCCTTGCCGGCGATGATGTCCTTCGAGTTCTTCACGAACTCGACGAGGATCGTGTACTTCGAGCCCGTCTTCGGATCGACGAGGCGCTGCCATGCATAGACGAAATCGGCGGCGGTCACCGGCTGGCCGTTGCTCCACTTCGCATCGTGGCGCAGCTTGAAGATCCACGTCTGCGGCGTCTTGCGCTCCCACGATTGCGCGACGCCCGGCACGACCTGACCGGCCGCATCGATGCGGGCAAGCCCCTCGAACAGGTCGAGGCCGATCGTGTTGCCGGTCCACGATTCGATGTGCGCCGGGTCGAGCGATTCGACTTCGGCAGGCACCTGACGCGTCAGGTCCTGTTGAGGAGCGAGCGCGACGTTCGACGGAACGGTCACGGCGTGGGCGGCGGGTGTCGTCAGGGCGAGCGCGGCCAGCACGGCCGACATGGCATGCAAGGATTTCATCGTGGCAGTCTTGAGAAGGTTGTTCGGTGAGCGATGCGCGGCGGATGCCGCGGTTACGCGTGAGACGCTGACGGGTGCAGCGATTGAGGAGGCCCGTGATTCTCGTATTGCATCTTAGTATTCCTTACGTTTCTTTCGACAGGCATTCCGTCGTGGAAACGAAGGAATACCCGTGCGTTAGAACAGCCGCGGCGTACCGACCCAGACCACCACCGACTCGACCTTCGCGGTGTTGACCCAGCTGTGCGGGACCGTCGACTGATAGTGCGAACTGTCGCCGGCCTGCAGGACGAACGTCTTGCCTTCCAGCGTCAGCGACACTTCCCCTTCAATCACATACAGGAACTCCTCTCCTGCATGTGTCGTCACCTCCGACCGTTTCTGCCCCGGCGGCATCCGCACGAGGATCGCCTCGAGCTGACGCCCTTCGGTCACGTTGGTCAGCCTCGCGAACAGGTTCGCCGAATCGGCGAATCCGAAGAAGCGCAACTGCTCGCCTCTGCAGACCGAGCGTTCCTCGCTCGGCGTATCCACGAAGTACTGCACCGTCACGCCGAGCGCCTGTGCGATACCGGCCAGCGACGTCAGCGACGGCGACGCGAGCCCGCGTTCGACTTGAGACAGAAACGGCTTCGAAATCCCCGCGGCGGTAGCGGTGTCGTCGAGCGTGCGCTTGAGTCGTTGGCGCAACGCGCGAATCTTGCTGCCGAGTGCGACAGCGTCTGCCGATCGCGAGTTTTCAGTGGGGGGAACCATAGCAGGCCGAAAAGTGGTCGTCAAAAAATGTTTGATGGAAAGTAACTAAGTTAATTCGAGATAGCTTAATCTTCGGGTTCGCATACGTCTTCGGCGTTGAGCCCGGTGCACTAAACAGGGCCCGAAGCGAGCGAAACGACGCGCTATCTTGCCAGACTCGCCGGCTTCACAGGCAAGCTGCAAGCGGCTCTCCGGGAATCTTCGGAGGCCGGGCGGCAAAGTTTACAAATAGATGATGAGACGAATGTTCCTGAAAGCTGCTGCCATATCGGGAGTTTCCCTGAGTGGCGCGGACCTGACGCACCGGACCGGCAAACGTTACCACTCGCGCGCCGGTCGGGGCCGCGCTCCGCCTTATGTGGCGGAGTCCGCCCCCGGCCCGGGCTAACCGCCCGACTGCTCCATCGCCGACGCAAAGCCTACCCGGCCACCGTGCTCCGGCGCCAGTTCGACTCCCAAGGCGACGCGCGATCCGCGCCGTCCGTTTCAAACGAGATTGATGATGCACGCACCTGTTTCACAGACCCGATCGTTTACGACGGTCTTCCTCATCGAAATGTGGGAGCGCTTCGGCTACTACGGCATGGCCGCGCTCCTGGTCCTCTTCATGGTCGACCGGCTCGGTTTCACCGACAGCCATGCGAACCTGACCTGGGGTGCGTTCACCGCGCTCGTCTACGCGTCCCCGTCGATCGGCGGCTGGATCGGCGACAAGGTGCTCGGCGCCCGTCGCACGATGATCATCGGCGCGGCCGTGCTGTGCGCCGGCTACCTGATGCTGGCGGTCCCGAACGACGCGCTGGCGTACATGTACGCATCGCTCGGCGTGATCGTCGTCGGCAACGGCCTGTTCAAGGCCAACGCGGCGAACCTCGTGCGCCGCATCTACGAAGGCGACGACGCGCGCATCGACAGCGCGTTCACGATCTACTACATGGCGGTCAACATCGGCTCGACCGTGTCGATGCTCGCGACGCCGTGGATCAAGGATCACTGGGGCTGGCACACCGCGTTCGCGGTCTGCTGCGCCGGCATGCTGCTCGCGATCCTGAACTTCATGCTGATGCACCGCACGCTCGCGCACATCGGCTCGCAGCCCGACGACGAACCGATCCGCTGGAAGCGCCTCGGCGGCGTGGCGGCAGGCGGCGTGGCGCTCGCGCTGATCACGCTGTACGTGCTGCAGCACAAGCAGCTCGCGGTCGCGAGCGTGTGGACGGCCGCCTTCGCGATCCTCGCGATCTTCGCGTACATGATCGCGAAGTCGGAGCGTTCGGAGCGCGCGGGCCTGATCGCGGCGCTCGTGCTGATCGGCCAGGTGATCCTGTTCTTCATCTTCTACGTGCAGATGTCGACGTCGCTGACGCTGTTCGCGCTGCGCAACGTCGATCCGCGCTTCATCCTGTTCGGCACGACGCTGTTCACGTGGAGCGCCGCGCAGTTCCAGGCGCTGAACCCGATCTGGATCATGATGCTGAGCCCGGTGCTCGTGTGGATCTACAACGCGTTCTCGAAGAGCGGCCGCGACCTGCCGGTCGCCGCGAAGTATGCGTTCGGCTTCGGCGCGGTGGCCGCCGGCTACCTGGTGTTCACGATCAGCGGCCGCTACGCGGTGGACGGTCGCGTGTCGTCGTGGTTCATGGTGTGGGGCTACGGCCTCTACTCGCTCGGCGAACTGCTGGTGAGCGGCCTCGGCCTCGCGATGATCGCCCGCTACGTGCCGGCGCGCATGAGCGGCTTCATGATGGGCGCGTATTTCGTCGCGACGGGTGTGTCGCAGTATCTCGGCAGCGTCGTCGCGAACTTCGCGCAGATGCCGTCGCACGACCTGCCGGCCACCGAATCGCTGCCGCTCTACCTGTCGCTGTTCGAGAAGCTCGGCTGGCTCGCCGCGATCGGCATGCTGCTCGCCCTCCTGCTGCTGCCGATGATGAACCGCCTGTCGCGCCAGCATCAGCGCTGCGCGGAAGAGCGCCGCGAGGAAGAAGCGGTGCAGGCGCAGGCGATGGCCTCGGCCCAGTAAGTACTATCCCTCGGCGTGCGGCATGTACGCCACATTCTCCCGCCGGCGCGGCCAGCACGTCCTACACTGGTTGCAACGGCGCATCCGCTCCATCGCGATGCGCACCGGCGGGAGAAGATCATGAAAAGCAAAACGACTCGGCTCTTGAGGATGCTGTCGGACATCCGGCACGCGCAGCGCTGCACCGCATTGCGCGCCGCCCGGGCCGCGGCCGAAGCCGACGCGGTGCTCGCGCAGCAGGACGATCCGGAGTCCGACGAACGCGACGACGCCGAATCCGACGACGCGACCGCCGCCCCCCGCTCCCGCATCGGCTCATCTCACTGACGTCATCGACGCCGCGCGGCACGTTGCGTGCCGCCTGCGCGTTTTCCCGCACCGCTCACGCGGCCGCGCCACGCCAGCGCGCGAACCACGTTCCCGAACCCGCCACGGCCATCATCAGCCCGACCGCGCATGCGTCGGCCGCGAGGCCCACGCCGAGATGCCGCAGCTCGGCGCCGTTCGCGACCGGATGCAGCAGCGAATCGATCACGAGCGAGATCGCCGCGCCCGCGACGAAGCAGATCAGGCCACGCCTGCCGACCGCGACGACGGGCTGCACGGCCTGCGCGATGCGCGCGATCCAGCCGTAGCGCACGCAGTCGGCCATCAGCCACGCGATCGCCGCGAAGCTCACGACGCGCGGCAGCGCGAGATCGCGCTTGAGCACGCCTTCCGGCACCGGCAGCCCCGAGAACAGCTTGTAGCTCGCGCAACCGAGCACGATCGCGCATGCGACGCCGGTCGCCGCGGTGCTCCAGTGCCCGAGCGCGATGTGCCGGTACACGGGCTGGCAGCGCGCGAGCACGCCGGCGACGAACATCAGCTGCCACGCAAACGGGTTGAAGCTCCAGCGGAACGAATCGGTGTCCAGCAGCTCGGGGCCGAGCCAGCCGGCCGCGAGCCACGACGCCGCGCTGGACGCGACGAGCAGCCACGGATGGCGGCGCGCGAACGGCACGATCACCGGCGACGCGAGCGCGAACAGCACGTACATCGGCAGCACCGACGCGAGATACGGCTGGCGCTGGAACGTGAGCAGCTCGGCGAGACCCGTGAGCGGCGACGCAAGCATCACGCTGACGTCGTCGAGCGCGAGGTTCGGCGCGTCGATCCCGTAATGGTCGAGCACGGCGGACACGACGAGCATCAGCGTCGACGTCGCGAGAAACGCGCGATAGATCTGCATCGCGCGACGCACGAACCGCCGCTGCGCGGCGCGCGCGCCGTGCCGGTCGGCGATCGCGCCGTACGCGCTCGCGGTCGCGAAGCCGCCGAGGAACACGAACACCTCGGCCGCGTCGCACAGCGCGAAGGCGTGGAGCGTCACGCGCGACAGCACGCTCGCGCCGATGTGATCGACGACGATCATCAACAGCACGATTCCGCGGAAGAAGTCGACTTCGATCAAGCGGCCGCCGCGCGCCGGCGGCGCCGTGGCGGCGGCCGGCATGCTCAACGACATGGCCGCACCTGCGCGACGACGGCGCGGTGCGCACCGGTGGAGGATGCGGCAGGGAGAAGGTGAGCCTGGTCAGCGGCGATACGCGTATGCTCGTATCGCGCCGGCCCGGCCGGCCCGGCACCGAGATGACCGTTCATGGAAAAGCCGCATACGAAGAGAAGACGGTCAGGTCAGTCTAGCGGCCGGTCGGGGGATACCCTAAGTAACAAAGTGCAACGGAATCTTCTGTTCGATTACAGGCGTGACATCGGCGATACGAAGCTGGCGACGCGGCCAGCCGGATGTCAGCGCGATGCCAGTTCGATGCCAGCATCGCGGGATTCGACGCAACGAATGCGCGATGCGCGGCAGTTTCGTTGCCGCCGTCGCGCCGCCGACCAACGACGCTCAGCCGCGCACGGGCAAGCGCCGCATCAGCATCGCGCTGTGCCACGCGGTCAGCGCGACGGCGACCCAGATCGGCCCATAGGTCGCGAGCTGCGCGACGCTCAGCGTCTCGCCGAGCAGCAGCAGCGACACCGCGACGAGCAGCACTGGCTCGACGTAGCCGAGGATCCCGAACAGCGCCATCGGCAGCATCCGGCTCGCCTTCAGGTAGCTCGCGAGCGCGAGCGTGCTGAGCACGCCGAGCCCCGGCAGCAGCGCGGCCCACAGCAGCGGATGGCTGGCGACCGGCGTCGGGCTCGCCGACACCATCGCGAGCGCGACCGGGCACAGCAGCACGATCTCGCACGCGAACGCGGCCAGCGAATCGGCGTTGATCCGGCGGCGCAGCACGAAATACGGCGGATAGCCGAGCGCGACGACGAGCGTCGGCCACGCGAACGCGCGCGTCGCCCACACCTCGTGCGCGACGCCGAGCGCCGCGCACGCGACTGCCGCCCATTGCAGCGGGTCGAGCCGTTCGTGATAGTAGAAGCGGCCGACGAGCACCATCGTCAGCGGCAGCAGGAAATAGCCGAGCGACACCTCGAGCATGCGCCCGTGCAGCGGTGCCCACAGGAACAGCCACAGCTGCAGGCCGAGCAGCGCCGCGCTCGCCGGCAGCGCGATCAGCAGGCGCCAGTCGCGCACGCTGCGCCGCACGAGCTCGACGAGCGCCGGCCAGCGGCCGCGCAGCGCGATCAGCGCGAGCGCGCCCGGTGCGGTCCACAGGATGCGCCACGCGAAGATGTCGAGCCCGGTGAGCGGCGCAAGCAGTTTCGCGTAAGCGGACATCAGCGCGAACAGCGTCGACGCCATCACCGACAGCGCGATGCCGCGCCCGGCCTCCGGATACCCCGTCATGTTGTTTTCGCCTTACTGCTGCTGGAAGCGCTCGAAACGCCTTTCGACCTGACGCTCCTCGAACGTGACTTCGGTCACGCGCGCCGACGGCGGCCCGTGGCGCAGCCACGCGAGCATCCGGTCGATCTGCGCGCCGGGGCCCTGGATCATCGCCTCGACACTGCCGTCCTCGAGATTCGCGACCCAGCCGCGCAGCTTCAGCGCGTGCGCCTCGCGCACCGTCGCGTGACGGAAACCGACACCCTGCACGACGCCGCGCACCCGCACATAGTAGGTCTCGATCCGTTCGTCCAGTTCATTGCGGCTCATTGCGTCGCCCTCCCGTTGCATTCAAGCCCGGCATTGTAGTCGCGTCGGCCGCATCGCACACGGGCCCGGCGGCCTCGCCATCCGCCGCCGCAGCAGCCCGGCTCGGCCGCCGCGCGGCGCTCGCGTCGCGGTGCGCGCCGACCACGTACAATCTCGCCGACGCACAACCGCCGCGCCGCCCGCGCGCGGCCCCGAAGGAAACGCATGACTGATACCTCCCGCGATCTCGTTCTCGTCACCGGCGCGTCCGGTTTCGTCGGCTCGGCCGTCGCACGCATCGCGCAGCAGAAAGGCTATGCGGTACGCGTGCTGGTGCGCCCGACCAGCCCGCGCACGAACCTCGCGGATCTCGACGCCGAGATCGTCACCGGCGACATGCGCGACGAGACGTCGATGCGCGCCGCGCTGCGCGGCGTGCGCTACCTGCTGCACGTGGCGGCCGACTACCGGCTGTGGGCGCCGGATCCGGACGAGATCGAGCGCGCGAACCTCGAAGGCGCGGTCGCGACGATGCGCGCCGCGCGCGCCGAGGGCGTCGAGCGGATCGTCTACACGAGCAGCGTCGCGACGCTGAAGGTGACGAGCGCCGGCGACCCGTCCGACGAGAACCGGCCGCTGACCGCCGAGCAGGCGATCGGCGTGTACAAGCGCAGCAAGGTGCTGGCCGAGCGCGCGGTCGAGCGGATGATCGCCGACGAAGGGCTGCCGGCGGTGATCGTCAACCCGTCGACGCCGATCGGCCCGCGCGACGTGAAGCCGACGCCGACCGGCCGCATCATCGTCGAGGCCGCGCTCGGCAAGATTCCCGCGTTCGTCGATACCGGCCTGAACCTGGTGCACGTCGACGACGTGGCGCACGGCCACTTCCTCGCGCTCGAGCGCGGCCGGATCGGCGAGCGCTACATCCTCGGCGGCGAGAACCTGCCGCTGCAGCAGATGCTGGCCGACATCGCGCAGATGACGGGCCGCAAGGCGCCGACGATCGCGCTGCCGCGCTGGCCGCTCTACCCGCTCGCGGTCGGTGCGGAGGCCGTCGCGAAGTTCACGAAGAAGGAGCCGTTCGTGACCGTCGACGGGCTGCGGATGTCGAAGAACAAGATGTATTTCACGTCGGCGAAGGCCGAGCGCGAACTCGGCTACCGCGCGCGTCCGTACCGCGAAGGACTGCGCGACGCGCTCGACTGGTTCGGCTCGGCGGGCTACCTGAAGTAACACAAAGCGGCGTGTTTCACGCCGCATTGCGCACTTTGTTACACGTCGCCGACGGACCGGCGCCGGCGCAGCGGTTAAAATCGCGGGTCTTACGCAGAGAAGACACGCATGAACCTGAACGAACAGATCGATTCGCTCAACGCGGGCGTCGATCAGCTCCTCCACGATCACCACGCCGCGCAGCAGGCGGCCCGCAGCGCGGAAGCGTTCGCGCGCGCCGCCGCGGCGGAAGCCCAGGCCGCCGCCGAACGTCACGCCGTCGCGGAAACAGAAGCACGGGCCGCCGCGCAGCGCCATACGGCCGCAGCCGCCGACGCCGATGCCGCGCAGCAGCGCCACGCCGACGCCATAGCCGCGGCCGAAGCCGCCGCCCAACGCCACACCGAAGCCGCCGCGCAGGCAGAAGCCGCCGTCCAGCGGCACACCGAAGCCACCGCGCTGACCGAAGCGCTCGCGCAGCGTCACGCGGATGCCGAAGCCGCGTCGCAGCGCCATGCGGCGGCGATCGCCGAAGCCGAGGCCGCCGCGCAGCGTCATCACGCCGCCGCGACCGAAGCGGATGCGGCCGCGCAGCGTCATGCAGCTGCCACCATGGAGGCCGAAGCCGCCGCGAAGCGCCATGCGGAAGCGGCCGCCGAAGCCGAGGCCGCGACGCAGCGCCACGCGGCCGCGATCGCCGAGGCCGAGGCACTCGCGCAGCGTCACGCGCAGGCGATCGCGGAAGCGGAAGCCGCCGCGCAGCGCCACGCCGATGCGACCGCCGAAGCCCAAGCCGTCACGCAGCGTCACACCGAGGCGATCGCGCAAGCCGACGCGGCCGCGCGACGTCACGCGGAGGCGACTGCCGAGGCCGAGGCCATCGCGCAACGCCATGCCGAAGCGATCGCACAGGCCGAAGCGGCCGCCGAGCGTCACGCAAAGGCGATCGCCGACGCGGAAGCGCTGGTCGAAGCGGTCGTGAAGGACGCCGCGACGCATGCGGCCGCGATGGCAACCGAGCCGGCCGCCGCGGCTGAAGTCATCGAACCGGCTGTTGAGCCCACCGTCGAGCCGGTAGCGGACGCAGCCGCGCCGGTTGTCGCGGATGAAGTCGTTGCAGCGCCGGCCGACGCGACCACCGCCGTCGTCGCGACGAACGCCGCCGACGCCGCGATCGAAGTCGCCCCCGTCGACGCAGCGGACGTCCCCGCGGACAAGGCGACGCTGCACGTCGCGCGCCCGTCGCAGAATGAACTGACGCTGACCGTCAACGGCCAGTCGATCACGCTGCACCCGGAACAACTGGGCCAGCTGATCGAGGAACTCGCGCACGCGCGCGCGTCGATGCAGCCGGAACCGCCGCCGGGTATCCCGGCCGGCTGGCGTTTCGTGACGACGAAGAACCCGATGATGGCCGTGCAGAAGCAGTCGAACGGCGACCGCCTGCTGGTCGCGCGCCACACCGGCTACGGCTGGGTGCCGTTCACGTTCTCGCCGGACGTCGTGATCCAGATGTACATGATGCTGACCCAGCGATAAGCACGCGCGGCCGCACCGCAAACGAAACAGCCCGACCGGTTTCGCACCGATCGGGCTGTTTGCATTTCCGGGGTCCGGCGTGACGGCCGGCATGCGCCGGCGTCGTTCGGTTCAGCGCTCCACCGGCGCCTGCACGCGCGCCTTCCACTGGCCGCCCTTGCCGCGCCAGTAGCGCCACGCGGACACGAAGGTCGCGCCGACGTAGAACAGCGCGACGAGCGGCAGCACGGGTGCCCACAGCGGCGAGCGCCGGTAGTAGCGCAGCATCGGCGCATACGCGGTGCACATCGACGCCCAGGCGAGCCACGCCGGCCACGCGCGCGCGCCGTAGACCAGCGCGGCCACGGGCGGCACGAGATAGATGATCGTCATCCCGAGCAGGGTGCCGGCGAGCAACAGCGGCGAATAATGGAGCTGCGTGAACGCGGTGCGCGCGATCATGTTCCAGATGTCGCGCCAGCCGTCGTACGGACGCAGCGACACGCTGCGGTCGGCCAGATCGAGCCGGATCGGATGCCGGCCGCTGCCGCGATGCTTGATCTGCGCGGCGAGGCTGCAGTCGTCGATCAGCGCGCCGCGGATCGATTCGATGCCGCCGGCTTCCTCGAGCGCGCTGCGCTTGACCAGCATGCAGCCGCCCGCGGCGCCGGCCGTCCGGTTGCGCGGATTGTTGATCCACGAGAACGGATAGAGCTTCGCGAAGAAGAACACGAACGCCGGGATCAGCGCCTTTTCCCAGAACGAATCGCAACGCAGCCGCACCATCAGCGACACGAGATCGCGCTGTTCGGCCTGCGCGCGCGTGACGAGCTGGGCGACGGCGTCGGGCGGATGGCCGATGTCGGCATCCGTCAGCAGCAGGTAGTCGGCCGGCAGGCCGAGCGTGCGCACCGCGGCGATGCCTTGCGACTGCGCCCACACCTTGCCCGACCAGCCGGCCGGCAGCGGCTTCGCGGCCAGCACCGTGAGCCGGTCGGCGCGATTGATCGCGAGCGCGGCCGCGCGGGCCGCGTCGGCCGTGCCGTCGTCGCTGTGGTCGTCGACAATGATCAGATGAAAGTCGCCCGGATAGTCCTGCTCGAGCAGCGACGTCGCCGCGCGGGCGATCACGTCGACCTCGTTGCGCGCCGGCACGACCGCGACGACGGCCGGCCAGCCGGCCTCGGCCGCCGCGCCGCGCGCCTCCGGCGGCAGGGCCCGCGCGGGCCGCGCGCGCCAGAAGCCGCCGCGCGCGACGAGCAGCACGATCCAGATCAGCAGCGACAGGCCGGACACCAGGAACGTAATCGCCAGCATCATCGGCACGCCTCCTCGCGGATGCCGGCGCGAGCGGCCCGGCCGCCCGCGGCGCCGGATCGTTCGATCACAATAAGGGTCGGAGTAAAAACACCCATGACCGCACGAGCGGCAGGGCAATACGCGTAAGAATCGACGGTCATCGAATGGCCTTGAAATGAGCGCGACGCCGGGCGGCCGGACAGGCTGCCCGCGAAACCGCGCAGTTTACCGGGTTCCGCGCACGCGAGCGCCGACGCGGCTCTGCGGCGGATGCACCACGGTCGATACAGCACCAGAGCAAGGACGGCCCGATAGGGTTAAAATGCGCGACTAATTCGGGGTTCCGGGGCCTGGCCTGGCCGGTTCGTTCCTGCCTTCATAACATCAAGCCGGGGCGAGCGAGCAGTGCCAGCTCCTCGAACCCCGGCGTCTGTCGTCGGAGTTCGCTCACTTATGCGAGTCATCCTTGCCCAGCCCCGCGGCTTTTGTGCGGGGGTTGTCCGTGCGATCGAGATCGTCGATCGCGCGCTGCAACAGCACGGCGCGCCGGTCTATGTGCGTCATGAGATCGTGCATAACCGGCATGTCGTCGAAAACCTGCGTGATAAAGGGGCGCGATTCGTTGAGGAGCTCGACGAGGTGCCGCACGGCGCCGTGGCGATCTTCAGCGCGCACGGGGTCGCCCAAACGGTCGAACGCGACGCTGAAACGCGCGGGCTCGACGTGCTGGACGCCACCTGCCCGCTCGTCACGAAAGTGCACGTGCAGGGCCGCCAGTACGTCGCGGCGGGCCGCCGGCTGATCCTGATCGGCCATGCGGGCCATCCGGAAGTCGAGGGCACGATCGGCCAGATTCCGGCCGAGGTGATCCTCGTGCAGAGCGAGGCCGAAGTCGATACGCTGACGCTGCCGGTCGACACGCCGGTCGCGTACGTCACGCAGACGACGCTGTCGGTCGACGACACGCGCGGCATCATCGAAGCGCTGCAGCGCCGGTTCACCGACATCGTCGGCCCGGACACGCGCGACATCTGCTACGCGACGCAAAACCGCCAGGCCGCCGTGCGCGAGCTGAGCGGCCAGGTCGACGTGCTGCTGGTCGTCGGTGCGACGAACAGCTCGAACTCGAACCGCCTGCGCGAGATCGGCACCGAAAGCGGTGTACCGAGCTATCTCGTCGCCGACGGCTCGGAAGTGAAGGCCGAATGGTTCGCGGGCGTGCAGACGGTCGGCCTGACCGCCGGCGCGTCGGCACCCGAGGAAATGGTTGAGGATGTAATCGGCGCGCTGCGCGCGCTGGGGCCCGTCGATGTCACGACGATGACGGGCCGTGAGGAAAAAGTCGAATTCAAGTTGCCGGCGAAGCTTACGCAAGCTGTCGCCCGCGAAGTTTAAGGAGGACAACTCTTGTCTATTCCGCTGCTCCAGCAAGTCCGCGTCGGCGCATACATCATGCGCCAACACCTGTCCGGCAACAAACGCTATCCGCTCGCGCTGATGCTCGAGCCGCTGTTCCGCTGCAACCTCGCGTGTAACGGCTGCGGCAAGATCGACTATCCGGACCCGATCCTGAACCAGCGCCTGTCCGTCGAGGAATGCCTGGAAGCCGTCGACGAGTGCGGCGCACCCATCGTGTCGATCGCCGGCGGCGAGCCGCTGCTCCACAAGGAGATGCCGGAGATCGTCAAGGGCATCATGAAGCGCAAGAAATTCGTGTACCTGTGCACGAACGCGCTCCTGATGGAAAAGAAGATGGACGACTACCAGCCGAATCCGTACTTCGTCTGGTCGGTCCACCTCGACGGCGACAAGGACATGCACGACCATTCCGTGTCGCAGGAAGGCGTGTACGACAAGGCGGTCGCGGCCATCAAGGAAGCGAAGCGCCGCGGCTTCCGCGTGAACATCAACTGCACGCTGTTCAACGATGCGATCCCCGAGCGCGTCGCGAAGTTCTTCGACACGCTGGGGCCGATCGGCGTCGACGGCATCACCGTGTCGCCGGGCTATGCGTACGAGCGCGCACCGGATCAGCAGCACTTCCTGAACCGCGACAAGACGAAGAACCTGTTCCGCGAAATCCTGAAGCGCGGTGAAGGCGGCAAGCGCTGGTCGTTCAGCCAGTCGTCGCTGTTCCTCGACTTCCTGGCCGGCAACCAGACGTACAAGTGCACGCCGTGGGGCAACCCGGCGCGTACCGTGTTCGGCTGGCAGAAGCCGTGCTACCTGGTCGGCGAAGGTTACGTGAAGACCTTCAAGGAACTGATGGAAGACACGAACTGGGACAACTACGGCGTCGGCAACTACGAGAAGTGCGCGGACTGCATGGTCCACTGCGGCTTCGAAGCCACCGCCGTGATGGACACGATCGCGCATCCGCTGAAGGCGCTGCGCGTGAGCAAGAAGGGCATCAAGACCGACGGCCCGTTCGCACCGGACATCTCGATCGCGAAGCAGCGCCCGGCCGAGTACGTGTTCTCGCGCCACGTCGAGATCAAGCTCGAGGAAATCCAGCGCGCCGGCAAGGGCAAGCTGCAGAAGCCGGCGAAGCCGGCAACGGCGGCTTAAGCGCGTGTCGCTGTGCGGAGGTTCGCGCCTCCGCATCGGCCGGCCTCGAAGAAGCGCCACGGAGTTCGCTCCGTGGCGCTTTTGTTTTGTCGGACGTCGTCAACAGGCACGGTGCGCGTCCGGGCATGCAGCGGCATGCGCATGCGAATGCCGCCTCCGGATGGTTGTTCCGCGACAAGACGTGTCCGACACGGACGCGCGATAATCGGGCATCGGCCGTCAGTCTCGGCTCTCATCGCTTCCCCATTCATTTCTCAAGCTCCGCCATGGCTGCCATCGACACCACCGCCATCGACAGTTGGCACGCACACGTCTACTTCGACGCCGCGAGCCGCGACGCGGCCTGGGCGTTTCGCCTCGTCGTCGAAGAGCGGTTCGGCACGATCATCGAACTCGGCCGCTTTCACGAACGCCTCGTCGGCCCGCATCCGGCCTGGTCGTACCAGATCGCGTTCGGCGCCGCGCACTTCGACACTCTCGTGCCGTGGCTCGTGCTGAATCACGGCGCGCTCGACATCTTCCTGCATCCGAACACGAACGACGAACTGCGCGACCATCGCGACAGCGCGGTGTGGATCGGCCAGTCGCATGAACTGAACCTCGGCGCGCTGGGGGGCTGACGCAGACGGCGGTACGCGGTCGCGTCCGGCATACGCGACATCCACGTTTCGGTTTGGGCTGAAACGTCCGGCAGCGTGGCGTCGATACAGTGGTGACGTCACCCACGCTTGCCGGAACCCGCCATGCCCCACGCCGACACCGATGCGCAACGCATCCATCGCGACTGGCACGCCGCCGTCGTCGCACGCGACCTCGACGCGCTGATGTCGCTGTACGCGGACGACGCGATCCTCGAAACGCCGCTGATCGTCGTCACGCTGCCCGACCACGGCTCGGGCGTGCTGCACGGCAAGGCCGCGATCGGCGAATTCTTCGCGGCCGGGCTGGGTAATCCGGGCAACAAGCTCGGGCGCTGGTACCGAACCGGGCTGTTCTTTTCGAACGGTCAGCAACTCACGTGGGAATATCCGCGCGAGACGCCGGAAGGCGATCAGGTCGATCTCGTCGAGGTGATGGATCTGCGCGACGGGTTGATCGCGCATCATCGCGTCTACTGGGGGTGGGTCGGGTTCATGGCGCTGCGGGACGTCACGCCAGCGGCTGGTCGCCCCTGATGCCGACGACCGCGAACAACGCGCGGCACGCCGGTTCCGGCTTGCACGGCCACCCGATGCGGCCACTCATTCGCCGCCACCCCGCGCCGCTCACGCCACATACATCGCGACACTGACGAACTGGCACAGGCTGCCGGCCAGCACGAAAAGGTGCCAGATACCGTGCCCGTGGCGGATGCGCTCGTCGTTGATGAAGAAGTAGATCCCCGCGCTGTAGATGACGCCGCCGGCCACGAGCCACACGGCGCCCACCGGCGGCAGCGCATGGATCAGCGGGCGGATCGCGACGAGCGCAAGCCAGCCCATCAGCACGTACAGCACCATCGAGACGATGCGCGTGCGCCGTCCGAGCGTGAGTTCCTGCGCGATCCCGAAGGCCGCGAGCCCCCAGCTCACACCGAACAGCGACCAGCCCCACGGGCCGCGCAGCGTGACGAGCGTAAACGGCGTGTAGCTGCCCGCGATCAGCAGATAGATCGCCGAATGGTCGCACTTCTGCAGGATCGCCTTCAGCCGCGGGTTGCGCACGCTGTGATAGGCGGTCGAGATCGCATAAAGCAGGATCAGCATCGCGCCGTACACGCTGAAGCTCACGATCTTGTAAGGATCGCGGTCGAGCGCGCCCATCGTCACCAGCGCGACCAGCCCTGCCACCGACAACACCGCGCCGACGAGATGGGAAATGCTGTTGAAACGCTCACCGACATGCACGACGGGTTCTCCTGCGCGGATTCTTCGGAAAAAAAGCAGGTCATATGATACCGGCCGGCGGATCGAGCCGCGCTGAACGAGGTCAAACGCCGCGGCGATGGTGATCCGCAAGCACGCCGCGGGCCCGCCAGGAAAAAAGCGCCGCGAATTGCTTCGCGGCGCCTCCTGGTCCGTCACCGGACAACCTTGTCGTCAGGCTGAACTGGTCAGGTTCAGCAACACTTCCCCGCCCCCGATCCGTACCGTGCGTTCTGACGTTCGCGGAAGAATTCCTCATACGTCATCGGCTCGCGGTCCGGATGGGTTTCGCGCATGTGCGCGACGTAGGTGTCGTAGTCGGGCAGGCCGACCATCAGCCGCAACGCCTGCCCGAGGTAACGCCCCGCGCTGCGCAGGTCGCTGCCAAGATCGGTGAACATCGCGGCCTCCCCTTAACGTCCGCTACCCAACGCCTGCGCGGCCGGCATTGGCTCGTACGGCGTCTCGCGCACGGTGGGCCTCGACTCGCGGCGCGCGCGCAGCACGGCGAGCAGCCCGTACACCGCGATCGCCACGACGACGAAGATGAACAGGCCGGCGAGCGCCGCATCGATGTAGTCGTTGAAGATGATCCGCTGCATCTGCGCGATCGACTTCGCCGGCGCGAGCACCTTGCCTTCGTCCACCGCGGCCTGCAGCTTCGCGGCGTGCGCGAGGAAGCTGACCTTCGGGTTCGCGTCGAAGATCTTCTGCCAGCCGGCCGTCAGCGTGCAGATCAGCAGCCATGCGGTCGGCACGATCGTCACCCATGCGTAGCGCTCGCGCTTCATCTTGAACAGCACGACGGTGCCGAGCACCAGCGCGATCGCGGCCAGCATCTGGTTCGAGATGCCGAACAGCGGCCACAGCGTGTTGATGCCGCCGAGTGGATCGACCACGCCCTGGTACAGGAAGTAGCCCCACGCGGCCACGCACAGCGCGGTGGCGACCAGGTTCGCGGGCAGCGACTCGGTGCGCTTGAGCGCCGGGTGGAACGTGCCGAGGAGGTCCTGCAGCATGAAGCGGCCCGCGCGCGTGCCGGCGTCGACGGCGGTCAGGATGAACAGCGCCTCGAACAGGATCGCGAAGTGATACCAGAACGCCATCATCGCTTCGCCGCCGATCACCTGGTGCAGGATGTGCGCCATGCCGACGGCCAGCGTCGGCGCGCCGCCCGCGCGCGCGATGATCGTGGTTTCGCCGACGGCCTTCGCGGTCTGCGTCAGCATGTCGGGCGTCAGCACGAAGCCCCATTGCGTGACGGTGTTCGCGACGGCTTCCGGCGTCGAGCCGAGCACGGCGGCCGGCGCGTTCATCGCGAAGTAGATGCCCGGCTCGATCACGCATGCGGCGACCAGCGCCATGATCGCGACGAACGATTCCATCAGCATCGCGCCGTACCCGATGAAGCGCGCGTTGGTTTCGTTGTCGATCAGCTTCGGCGTCGTGCCCGACGAGATCAGCGCGTGGAAGCCCGACACGGCGCCGCACGCGATCGTGATGAACAGGAACGGGAACAGGTTGCCCGACCACACCGGGCCGGTGCCGTCGACGAACTTCGTCAGCGCGGGCATCTTCAGTTCCGGTGCGACGACCAGGATGCCGATCGCGAGGCCGAGGATCGTGCCGATCTTCAGGAACGTCGACAGGTAGTCGCGCGGCGCGAGCAGCAGCCACACCGGCAGCACCGAAGCGACGAAGCCGTAGCCGATCAGGATCCACGTGAGCTGCGTGCCGCTGAAGGTGAACCACGCGGCGAGCGCCGGCGAATCGTGCACGGTCTGGCCGAACGCGATCGACGCCATCAGCAGCACGAAGCCGATGATCGACACTTCGCCGATGCGGCCCGGACGGATGTAGCGCGTGTAGACGCCCATGAACAACGCGATCGGAATCGTCGCGGCGACGGTGAACGTGCCCCACGGCGAATTCGTCAGCGCCTTCACGACGATCAGCGCGAGCACCGCGAGGATGATCACCATGATCAGGAACGCGCCGAACAGCGCGATCACGCCGGGCACCGTGCCGAGCTCCATCTTGACGAGATCGCCGAGCGAGCGGCCGTCGCGGCGCGTCGAGATGAACAGCACGATGAAGTCCTGCACCGCGCCGGCGAACACGACGCCGGCCAGGATCCACAGCATGCCGGGCGTGTAGCCCATCTGCGCGGCGAGCACGGGGCCGACGAGCGGCCCGGCGCCGGCGATCGCGGCGAAGTGATGGCCGAACAGCACGTACTTGTTGGTCGGCACGTAGTCGAGGCCGTCGTTGTACTTGACCGCCGGCGTCATCCGCAGCCCGTCGAGCTGCATGACCTTGCTGGCGATGAAACGGCTGTAGAAGCGATACGCGATCAGATACACGCAGACTGCGGCGATCACGATCCAGAGCGCACTGACGCGTTCGCCGTGCGCGAGTGCGATCGTGCCGAATGCGAACGCGCCGAGCAGCGCGACCGCGATCCAGAGCAGGGTGCTGGAAGCCCGATTCATGGCGTCTCCTGGTCTCCAATGTGGTTTTGAGTGGATCCGGCGAGGCGCCGAACCCGCGTGACGTCGATGCGTCGTGCCGCGTCTCGTGGAAGCCGCGGCGATGGGCCGTAGTATTCCGCGCGACGGGGGAGGCTTACAAGCGGACAACTACGTATGACGATCTACGTAGAATTACGTAGAGCGGAACGGTGCCGGAGCCAACTTTGGCCGCCGTTGTGCCGGTCGGTACAATCTCGCCCCCCTCTCCAGCGGAAGGTTCGTTGGGCACAGTCATTTCAGTATTTTTTTGAATACTACTGAAAGCGGGAAGCGGCAATATATGGGGCCCGAAGGCAAGAAACAGGAAGAGAGTCTTGGCGGACCGCTAGGTGATCCTTCGGTTGAAGCCCGCGTGCAGGCCGTTCGCGAACGGATTGAAGTCAGCAAAGGCCTGATTGCGCGCATTCGAGAACTCGCCAAACTCGGGTTTCAGATCGCGGACAATAAGACCTTTGCCACAATGGGCGTCCTGTTCAATCATGGGCTATTCCAGGCGGGCGCGGTCCTGATCGGCTCTCACGCCTATGCCATATTGCTCAATAGCGTCGGCATTAAAACCATCTCATACGAAACGGAAGACATCGGCCTCGCACGAGGGCATCTGCTTGCCCTGGATAATGTTCCGACCGGCGGACTACTCACCATCCTGAAGGAAACCGGCATCAATTTCGTCGAGGTTCCGCCAATGACGCGAGGTGCGCCGTCGACGTCCTTCAAGCAGGCGGGCGCTACACGGTTTCATGTCGACCTGCTCGTTCCGTCAAAAGACGACAACTTTCCGATCGTCCCCATCCCGGAATTGAACGCGCACGCGACCGGTTTGCCTTATCTGGCCTACTTGCTTGGCGAGTCGCAAATGGCCACCTTGATTTCGCGTCACGGCGCCGTGCCCGTGCGAGTGCCATCGCCGGCCAGATTCGCCATTCACAAACTGCTGGTGTCGAGGCTGCGAACCAGCATGCTGGTCAAATCCGGCAAGGACGTGCAGCAAGCGTGTGTATTGCTCGCGATGCTCGGGGAACACCGTACTGGCGACATCGAAGATGCATGCGCCGCTCTGCCAAGATCATCGCGCGCTTGTTCGCCGCGTACTGCCGGAAGCGCACCAGCTTCTGGGACCGGCGCACGGCGAAGCGCTGATCGAACTCGAGACCGGCCTCAAGAATTAGAACCCGTCCAAGCCACGCCCTCCGCCCGCGATTGCAGAAGATCACGTACCGGTTGCTCGGCTTCGTCGCGGACGCCGAGGACATCGTGCAGGACGCGTGGCTGCGTTGGCACGGCGCGGCCCGCGACGACATCGAGAACGTCGAGTACAGAGCGCCTCAGTCCGTACGTACACGAAGATGGCACACGAAGGCATCAGCCAGGTCGTGGCGCTCGCGCCCCCGGAGGGTGGGCCGGAACGATAAACGGCGCCCGCTGCGTCGCGCGGCGAGCACCGCACGGGTGACGCAGATCAGTGCTTGTCGTCGAGCTTCTTCGGCTTCGGCGGCGACGGCACCTTCGCATACTGGAATGCCGGCGTGGCCTTCAGCGCCTCCTTCGTCGCGCCCGGCAGGTAGATGTTGCCGTTGCGCACGTCGAGCGACGCGATGGGCACCGCGACGTCATGCGCGGCCACGCCGAGGAAACCGCCTGCCGACACGATCGCCGCCGACACCGAGCCGTCCGGCGCGACGATCAGGTCGCGCACCGTGCCGATCTTCTGGTTCGCGTCGTTGTACACGGCCTTGCCGAGCACGCTCTTCTTCACGCTCCAGCCTTCGAGCAGTGCCTGCGATTGCTCGATGGTCACGCTGAGCGGCTGCGCGCCGGCGATCTGCGCATGCGCGCTGACGCTCGATGCGAGGACGGTTGCTGCGATGAGGGTCTTGTAGAACTTCATGTGCGTTGCACTCCGGTTCGGTTGTTGTTGATTCCGGGAACGAAGCCGCGCGGGCGCAACGGCTGATCGGTGAGCGCCCCGCGCTTCGGCGGTCGCATGACGGCCGGCGGCGCCGCCCCTGCAGGTGTGCATGACGGGCCGGCATGGCCGGGCCGCAGTGCAACACGGCATTCATGGTAGCGGCATTCGCCGGATCGTGCGTTCAGCGTGCGACGTGGCAGGCGGGACAGGCCTGATGAAGATCAGCGATCGTGTGGATGGACGGTGTGCACGGCGCGAAACAACGGCGCCACGGCAGTCGATCAGGAGAACATGGCAGACAGGCAGCCGGTATTCATCGGCGCATCGAACTACGCGGCGGACGCCACTCCGCCATGCAATCACACCGCATCACGCATTCCGCGAATACACCCTGCGATGCCGCACCGCCTCCGCGAGCACGTCGAGCACCGGCTCCGTCTGCGACCAGCTCAGGCACGCATCGGTGATCGACACGCCGTACTGCAGCGGCACGCCCGGCTTCAGATCCTGCCTGCCGGCTTCGAGGTGACTCTCCACCATCACGCCGACGATCCGGTGTTCGCCCTGCCCCAGCTGCCGCGCGAGATCCTGGGCAACCTCGATCTGCCGCTCATGCGACTTGTTCGAGTTCGCGTGCGAGCAATCGACCATCACCTGCTCGCGCAATCCGCTCTTGCGCAGCACCGCACAGCTTGCCTCGACGTGCTCGGCGTCGTAGTTCGGCCCGTTCTTGCCGCCGCGCAGGATCACGTGCGCATCGTCGTTGCCGCGCGTCTCGAAGATCGCGGCCATCCCCATCTTCGTCATCCCCATGAACGCATGGCTCGCGCGTGCGGCGACGATCGCGTCCGACGCGACCTGCACGCCGCCGTCGGTGCCGTTCTTGAAGCCGATCGGGCAGCTCAGCCCCGACGCGAGCTGACGATGGCTCTGGCTCTCGGTCGTGCGCGCGCCGATCGCCCCCCACGCGATCAGATCCGCGATGTACTGCGGGCTCAGCAGGTCGAGAAATTCGGTCGATGCCGGCAGGCCGAGCGCGTTGATGTCGAGCAGCAGTTGCCGCGCGGCGCGCAGCCCTTCGTTGATGCGGAAGCTGCCGTCCAGGCGCGGATCGTTGATGTAGCCTTTCCAGCCGACCGTCGTGCGCGGCTTCTCGAAGTACACGCGCATCGTGATCAGCAGGTCGTCCTTCAGCGCATCGGCGGCGGCCTTCAGGCGACGGGCGTACTCGAGCGCCTGGTCGTGGTCGTGGATCGAGCACGGGCCGACGACGAGCAGCAGCCGGTCGTCGCGGCCATGCAGGATGTCGCCGATCGCGCGGCGCGTGTCCTCGACGAGCGTCTGGGTGGCGGCCGGCACCGGCAGTTCGTCCTGCAGCAACGCGGGCGAGATCAGCGGACGCACGGCGCCGATGCGGACGTCGTCGATGCGCGTGGTGTCCTGCGTCGCGTCGGCGCTGCCTACCTCGCGATCGTGGGAAGGATTGTCGAGGTTCTGCATGGGGATTCTCCGGGGACGTCTCGAATGATGTGCAGGCTCGATTATGGCACTCGCGCAAGGCGGCAGCGAGGCGCGACGCGATCCGAGCTGCCGGCCATTCGGCCGAGTGGTCGCGTGTCACCGCGGTGCCGTACGATCGTGACTGTCCGCTGCCGATGCGGCCCCTCGTTCGACGCAGACGGCACGACGCACCCTCCGTCCGTGATTGATCGTTCGCAACTTGACCCGACCCGCCAAGATGACCGTATCCGAATTGCTCAGCGCCATCCGCCAGCCCTACGTCGACCTGCTCGCGCAAGCGGCAGCGCAACCGGCGGCGGTCGTCGAACCGGCCTACCGGAAAGCCGACGGCACGCTGGCCACCGAAGGCCCGCTCGCGCTGCCGTGCCGCGCCGACATCGTTCACACCGAAGGTGAAGCGGCCGGCCAGCCGGCAATGGTCGATTCGACCGCGCAACTGGATTTCGAGCCGTTCGCGTTCGAACTTGAAACAGCGGCCGTGTCGATCCGGCCGTTCGTGTGGGACTGGGCGACGATCGAAGCCGACGGTCTCGACGAGGCCGCCGCCACCGACGCGTTCAAGACCTGGTTCTTCGCGTGGTTCGACGCCGACGACGAAGGCGTGCCGGCCGAAGACGGCCTGCACGGCATCGTGCACTATCTGTCGGAACCGGCGCGCACGGAACAGGGATGGCGCATCAACGCGGATCTCGGTTCGGCACCGGGCGCGGCCGTCGAAGATCTGCTGTTCCGGCTCGTCGATGCGGGGGCGACGCGGATCAGTATCGGTTGAATCGCCCCTCCATCACTCACGCACCATCATGAAAAAAGCGCTCGCCGCATTGCTGCTGTGCATCGCCTTGCCCGCGTCGGCGGAAGTCAGTACGGAAGTGCTGTGCTTCAGGACGACCGGCGACAAACCCGTGCGCTTCGAGTTGCGCACGTATTACGACGATGTCGCCAAGTGGCAAGGCGGTGTCGTCCGCTATGAGAAATCGAAGACAGCGATTCCACTGCTGCTCAAGCACGTGGATCAGGAAGAACTCGCGGAAGGCCGCCCGTACCAGTTCACGACGACGTGGTGGGAAATGGTCGGCGGCAGGATCAACGGCGAGTACGAGATGATGAGCCAGGGTGCGATCGTCTATTCGATGACGTACACGAATACGCGCACCGGCAAGACGACCGATTTCGCGTGGGCGCAGGACGTCGACGCGTCCGCGAAGACGGGGTGCCGCTGGTAGCGCGGGTTCGGGCCGTGGCGCGAGGCGGGTTCATCATCCGGCGCGCCCGCAGGCGCGCCGGTACCGAGTTGGCTCAGGCGCCCCGTCAGCCCGCGTCGCCCGGCGCGTCGACGTCGATCCCGAGTTCGGTCGCCATCCGCTGAACGAGTGCGTTGAGCCGCGTCACTTCATCCGCAAGCCGCTTCTGCTCGGCCTTCAGCGCCTCGAACTCGGACGGCGGAACGGAATCCGCACCGCCCCCCGTATCCGAACCGGCGTAGTCGGCGACGTTCACCTCGCCGCACATCAGGTGCATCCAGCGGTTCTCGCGCGCACCGGGCGCGCGCGGCAGCCGGACGACGAGCGGTTGCGCACGCGCCGCGAGTTCGTCGAGAAACGCCTCGACCGACGAGATGTCCGCGAAGCCGTGCAGGCGGGCGCTGTTCAGGCGCAGTTCGGCGGCCGTCTGCGGGCCGCGCAGCAGCAGGATGGTCAGCAGCGCGATCGCCTGGCTCGGGATTCCGAGCACGCGGTTCACGTTGTGCTCGAAACGCGGCACGCGGCTGCTGCTCCCTTCCATCACGAGGCTCAGGTGCTTGAGCCCGTCGAGCGCGGTCGTGACTTCGTCGTCGCTGACGCTCATCACCGGCGAGCGCGCGGTTTTCTGGTTGCAGCCGGCGGTGAGCGCATTCAGCGACAGCGGATAGGTGTCCGGCACCGTGTGCTGCTTCTCGACGAGCACCCCGAGAATGCGGGCCTCGAGGGGCGTGAGTTCGCGCAGAGCGCGTGGCGTGGGCATATCCGGCGTGGTGTTCATGGGTAGCGTCGCAGCGTGCAGCAGGTGAAGGGAAACGGTCGCGGCCCGTCCGGCGTCGCGTACGGGCGAGCCATATGATAGCTCGCGACGTGGGGCCCGGCGCCACGCGTTTGCGCGTCGCGGTGGCCGGCGCTACGATAGGCGTTCAACCGGACACGCGGGGCCGTGCGGGCCGCCTTCGCACGCCACGCCAACGCCGCGCATCGCCCGTCCCGCTCGCCGCGCCTGCACGCCGCACTCGTCAACACGGTTCATCCGTTCACTCATTCACCGCCATGACTGCATCCTCCTTAGCGCCGAACGTGCGCGCCATCGTCACCGGACACACGCGCGGCCTCGGCGCATCGCTCGCCGAACAACTGCTGCAGGAAGGCATCGCCGTGCTTGGCGTGTCGCGCAGCCGTCATCCGTCGCTCGCCGCACAGGCCGGCGACCGCTTCGCCGAAATCGAACTCGACCTGTCGGACACATCGGCCATCGCGACCTGGCTGGCCGGAGACACGCTGCGGCGCTTCGTCGACGGCGCGTCGATCGTGCTGCTCTTCAACAACGCGGGCATCGTCGATCCGATCGGACCGCTCGACGCGCAGGACCCGGCGCTCGTCGCGCGCGCGGTCGGCCTGAACGTCGCGGCACCGCTGATGTTGTCGACCGCGCTCGTGCAGGCGGTATCGGCCCCGACCGAATGCCGGATCCTGCACGTGTCGAGCGGCGCCGCGCGCAACGCATACGCGGGCTGGAGCGTCTATTGCGCGACCAAGGCCGCGCTCGATCATCACGCACGCGCCGTCGCGCTCGACGCGAACCGCGCGCTGCGGATCTGCAGCGTCGCGCCGGGCGTCGTCGATACGGGCATGCAGGCGACGATCCGCTCGACCAGCGAAGCGAACTTCCCGATGCGCGAGAAATTCGACGAGCTGAAGGCGAGCGGCGCGCTGTCGACGCCCGAGGCCGCCGCGCGGCAGCTGATCGGCTATGCACTGAGCGACGCGTTCGGTTCGGTGCCGACGACCGACGTTCGCGAACTGCCCGCGACCTGATCCGGGATAGAATTTCGCGGTTGCTCTTCCCCAAGGATTCCCCGATGGTCACAAAGGCCACCGCACCGTTCCAGCAAATCAAGGCGCTCGTTCGCCAGAACGTCGATGCGGGCGACTGGCGCCCGGGGGACCGCATTCCGTCCGAACTCGACCTCGCCGCGCAATTCGGCGTCGCGCGCATGACGGTCAACCGCGCGCTGCGCGAGCTGACCGAGGAAGGCGTGCTGAAGCGCATCGCGGGCGTCGGCACCTTCGTCGCCGAGGTGAAGCCGCAGTCGAACCTGCTGATGATCGCGCACATCCGCGACGAGATCCGCGCGCGCGGCCACGAGTACCGCTGCCGCGTGCTCAGCCAGTCGCGCGAGCCCGCGTCGTTCGACGTCGCGGCCGCGTTCGGGCTGGCGGTCAACACGCCGGTCTTTCACGTGGTGTGCGTGCATGAGGAAAACGGCCGCCCGATCCAGCTCGAGGATCGCTACGTGAACCCGGCCGCCGCGCCCGACTTCATCGATCAGGATTTCCAGGTCGAGCCGCCGTCCGAATACCTGTTCAACAACGTGTCGCACTACGAACTGGAAATCGAGCACGTCGTCGACGCGTCGCTGCCGACCAGCGAACAGGCGCGACTGCTCGACATGCGCGCCGACGAGCCGTGCCTCACCCTCACGCGCCGCACCTGGACGAACGGGCTGCCCGTCACGTTCGTGCACTTCCTGCATCCGGGCAACCGCTACCGGCTCGGCTCGCGCTTCAAGCCGGGCGCCGGCCGTCACCAGACCTGAACCGTCCCCGACGTTCGAAAACGACCGCGCGCGGCGGCCGCTTCATCGCGAAACGGCCGCCGCGCGCGTGACATCACGTGACGTCGTCGCTGTCAGCCGCTCAGATCGCCCCGACCTGCCCCGCGTCGCGCGACCACACGACCGGAAACAGCGCATGCTCGAGCGGCGCGCCGTCCGGCAGCTCGTCCGCGAGCCCCGGGAAATCGGGCGACGTCTTCCAGCGGCGCGGCGCGTGACGGATATCGTCGCCGACGAAGCGGATCGAGAACGCGCGCCGTCGGTTCTGCGTCCCGCCCGACGCATGCAGCGTCAGCATCCGGAAGCACACCATGTCGCCCGGCTCGAGCGCCCAATGGCGGATCGGGAACGCGGAACGGTCGGCCTCGATGTCGGGCAGGTCGGCGAGGCTGCCTTCCGGGAACCACTTCGCCTCCTTGTCCATGAACGTGCGCGGCATCAGCCACGGCCCCTGGTGCGAACCCGCGACGAATTCCAGCGTCGATTCGAGCGGCACCGGATCGACCGGAATCCACATGCTGACGTTGTCGTCGCCTTCGATGTTGTAGTACGGCTGGTCCTGGTGCCACGGCGTGCGCTGCCGCGTGCCGGGTTCCTTCACGAGCAGGTGGTCGTGATGCAGCCGCACGGTCTGCGTGCCCATCAGCGCGGCGGCCACCGATGGTGCGGGCGAACGCACGATGAAGTCGCGGTATGCGTCGTTGTGCCGCCAGTTGCAGAAGTCCTCGAAGAACCAGCCCGGATCGTCGGGCCGGCTCGCGACCTTCGCTCGCTCGCTCGGCTGCGCGAGGTTCGCGTCGATGCCGGCACGCAGCGCGGCCACTTCGTCGGGCGAGAAGATACCCTTGATGCATACCGCGCCCTCGTCGCGGAAGGCGGCGATCAGTTCGGGCGTCACGGCTTTCGCGACGCGGTCCTGGATACTCGTCATGGCTTGCCTGTCGATGGGATGAATCACGGGGTGTTGGGGGGTCATGAGGTCACGGCGCGGCGGTCAATTGCTGCTTCGCGCCGTAGATGTCGAAGTCGAAGTATTTCGCGGCGATCTTCTGGTACGTACCGTTCGCGCGGATCGCGGCGATCGCGTCGTTCAGCCGCTTCTTCATGTCGGCGTCGCCCTTGCGCACGCCCATCGCGACGCCGTAGCCGGTGATGCGCACGTCGGTCACGTCGGGGCCCGCAAACGCGTAGCCCTTGCCGCGCGGCGTCTTCAGGAACGAATAGCCGGCCTGCGTCTTGTCCTGGAAGGTCGCGTCGAGACGGCCGTTCACCAGGTCCTGATACACCTGGTCCTGGTTCTGGTACGACACGATCGTCACGCCCTTGGTCGCCCATTCGGCCTTCGCGTACGCCTCCTGCGTCGTGCCCTGGTCGATCCCGATGCGCTTGCCGGCGAGTGATGCGGCCGTCGGCAGCAGCGTCGAGCCGGCCGGCGCGACGAGCGCGCCCGGCGACGCATACAGCTTGTTCGAGAAGTCGATCTGCTTGAGCCGCTCGTCGGTGGCCGTCATCGCGGACATGATCACGTCGAACTTGCGCGCGCGCAGCGCGGGAATCATCCCGTCGAAGCCCTGCTCGACCCACACGCATTTCGCGCGCAGCTGCTCGCAGATCGCATTGCGCAGGTCGATGTCGAAGCCGGCGAGCGAGCCGTCGGGCTGCTTCGCCTCGAACGGCGGATAGGTGGGATCGATGCCCCAGCGGATCGTTGCCGTGTCCTGCGCGAACGAGACGAGCGGCGCGAACGCCAGCGCGGAAACGACGAGCTTTGCAGTGCAGTTCATGGTTGTGTCCTTGTGGTCTCGACGTGGCGGGCAAGCGCCGGGCGTCCGTTGGGGAGCGTCGTGCGGGCAGGCCCGACGCGGTACGCGAAAGACGGGGACTTCGATGAAACTGCGATGCAGTCTAGACTGCTCAATTCTCGAGCGCAAGCGGGGGAAATGACGGTGGAGCGAATTGCGGGGAGTTGAGGGGAGAAATCGCGCAGGAAGGACGGGATAACAATCGTTACACGATGATTTAGCTTAAATTGCCGAATTTTCCGGTGTTTACCCGATGAGGCGCACAGTCGGTCGAGAGTGTGCTTTTCCAGATATCCACAGAGTGGGTGTGTCGATATTCGACAGATACTCTGGCTCTCTACCGAGTGGATCTTCGAAATCGTCGCTCCAGCCTATACCGCATTGGGAATCGCCTGAGCAGGATCTGCCTTACATTCGACACTCCCGGCGTCAGGAAATCGACATGCAGCTCTATGAAATCGGCCAGGCCGTCGCCAATCGAAGGACGGAACTCGATCTGACTCAGCACCCACTGGCAAAACTCGCCGGCGTGTTGCCCCTGACCTTGAACCAGCTTGAAATCGGAACGATCAACGACATCGGGATCAGCAAGCTGATCCGACTGCTCGGCGTACTCGGCATCGAAATCACGGCGCATCCGCGCAAGGATCACAACGGGCTCTACAAGGCCGTCGTCAGCGCGAACGTCAACTACAAGGGCGAGTTGACTGAGCGACTGCTGGCCGACGCGTTGACCACGGGCCGGATTCCGGCAGGATACGAGTCGCAGTTTTCCGTCATCCTCGACGAAGTGCCACTGCCCGTTGTGGTCAAGGCCGCCGAAGAAGCCGCAGCACACTCGGGCACGCCGCTCCGCGCGATCTGGACGCACCTTGCGACTTGGTCGAAGGCGCTTCGTCTCTATCGGAAAGTTTGGATCTGACCGCAGCCCGCGCTGACCTACCGCCTTCCCGCCGCCAGTGACAAGCGTCGTCAACGCAAACGAGCCGACGATCGCCATCCGTTTGAACCACATCCGGCGCCCTCCATGCATGTGCGCCCGCACAGCCGCGCCAGGTCCGGCGAAACCGCGATTGCCCGCAAGTTCCGGCCATGTTAAAAGTCGTCGCACGCATTTGGAAATGAAATGCTCGAATCCGGAAAAGTGCAGAAATGAATAGACCTTTGTTCGACCTCGACCTGTTGCGCGCACTCGTGATGGTCGCCGACTGCGGCAGCTTCACGACCGCGTCCGCGCGTCTGCATTCGACGCAGTCGACGGTCAGCCAGAAGGTGCGGCGGCTGGAGGAGATCGCCGGGCATCGCCTGCTCGATCGCGGCACGCGCGACGTGCGGCCGACCGACGCGGGCGTGACGGTGCTGAGCTACGCGCGGCGCATGATCGCGCTGAACGACGAGATGCTGGAAGCGCTGTCGGGCGCGACCGTCGCGCTGACGATCCGGCTCGGCGTGCCCGACGATTTCGCGGCAGGCCGCACGACCCATGCGCTCGCCGCGTTCAAGCGCGATCATCCGCAGGTGAAGCTCGAGGTGATGTGCGGACTGAGCCGCGACATCTGCGCGGCCTACGATCGCGGCGAACTCGATCTCGTGCTGATCAAGCAGCGGCGCGACAGCCGCGAGGCGGTGGCGCGCTGGCCGGAGAAGCTGCGCTGGATCGACAGCGCGCAACATCCGACGATCGGGCTCGACCCGGTGCCGATCGTCGTGTTTCCGCCGCGCGGGCTCTATCGCGACGACATGATCAAGGCGATCGAGGAACGCGGCCGCCGCTGGCGGATCAGCTTCACGACGTCGAGCCTGAGCGGCATCCAGGCGGCCGTCGCGGACGGCCTCGGCATCAGTGTGCTGCCCGCGCGCGTGGTGACCGACGACCACGTGGTGCTGACCGAGGAGCACGGCGGCTTCGCGCCGATCGAGAACATGGACATCGCGATCCTGCATCGGCCGACGGCCGATCCGATGGTCAGCGAATTGACGAAAGCACTCGCGGCGATGCTCGAACACGAGCGGGAATGAGCACAGCCGGCGCGCTGCGGCGCTCGTCTCAGACCAGCGCGCCGTCGCGCGCGACGATCTTCCCCGACGACACGACGAGCCGCCGCGTCGGCCGCGCGACGACGGCCTCGGCGAACGTCAGCGCATCGACGAGCACGACGTCCGCACGCTTGCCCGCTTCCAGGCCGTAGTCGGCGAAGCCGCAACCGCGTGCCGCGCCGTGCGTCACACAGTCGAGCGCGATTTCGAGCGCGTCGTCGCGGCGGAAATCGTTGCGCATGCCGATCAGCATCGCGCGTTCGAGCATGTCGGGCGAACCGTACGGCGTCCACGTATCGCGCACGCCGTCGTTGCCGCCGATCACGGTCACGCCGGCCGCGCGGCAGGCGACGACCGACGGCACCGGCACCGCCGCCGGCGCGGTCGTGACGATCGCGACGCCGAGTTCGGCCATCCGCGCGAGCAGCGCGTCGCGCTCGCGCTCCGCGAGATCGCCGAGGCAGAAGCCGTGGCTGATCGTGACCTTGCCCTGCATGCCGAGCGCGGCCGTGCGCTGCAAGATGAGGTCGAGCGAATACGCACCCATCGAGCCGCGCTCGTGCAGATGAAGATCGAGCCCGCGGCCGTGGCGCTCGGCGATCCCGAACAGCATGTCCACCGCTTCCACCGGATCGCCTTCGATCGCGCACGGGTCGAGCCCGCCGAGCAGGTCGGCGCCCGCGCGCAGCGCGTCGGACAGCAGCGCGGCGGTGCCGGGCCGCTTGAGCACGCCCGACTGCGGAAACGCGACGATCTGGATTTCCACCTGGCCGCGCAGCGTCTCGCGCGTCGCGAGCACGCCGTGCAGATGCCGCAGCCCGGCCTCGGTGTCGACGTCGACGTGCGTGCGGATGCGCGTCGTGCCGGCCGCGAGGAACGCGCGCGACAGCGCGAGCGACGCGGCGCCCGCGTCATGGCCGCTCGTCGCACGGTAGTGGCGCTCGTTCTCGATACGGTCGACGAGGCGCGGCCCCACCGCGTTGCGATACCACGGCATCCCCCAGTGGGTCTTGTCGAGGTGCGTATGGCCTTCGACGAGGCCGGGCAGCGCGAGCGCGCCCGCGCCGTCCTCGATCGCGCAGCCGGCGGGCGCGTCGAGCGACGGGCCGACGCGCGCGATGCGCTCGCCTTCGATCAGGATGTCGAGCGCCTCGTCGGCGTGCGTGCGGACGTTGCGGATCAGCAGGTTCGTCATGTCGGTTCCGGTGTGTGGTCGGTCAGTGCAAGGCCGTGACGATGCACGCACCGTCACGGCGGTCAGGTCGTTATCGCGCGAAGCGCGGTGCCGGCGCAAACGGCGCATCGGTATCGCTTTCGCCGCGGCGGAACACCCAGCGTTCGGCCGGCACGCCGGCGACGGCCGCCGCCGCATTGGGCGCACGCACCGCGACGAAACTTGCGTCGCAGCCGACCGCGATCCCGTAGTCGGCTTTGCCGATCGCGCGCGCGCCGGCGTGCGTCGCCATGTCGAGCGCGATGCCGAGCGCTTCGTCGGTATGAAAGCCCGAGCGGTAGCCGACCATCATCGCGCGCTGCAGCATGTCGCCGTTGCCGTACGGCCACCACGCATCGCGAATGTTGTCGTTGCCGGCGAACACGTGCACGCCGGCATCGCGCAGCTGCCGCACCGGCGGAAACGCGCAGTCGCCCGGCGCGTTGGTCAGGATCGACACGCCGGCGTTGGCGAGTGCCGCGGCCGCACGCTCGACGTCGCCATGATCGACCTGGCCGAGCGCATAGGCATGGCTCACGTTCACGCGGCCGCCGAGGCCCGCCGCGCGCGTCCGTGCCGCGATTCGCAGCAGTTGCGCGATGCCGGTCTCGCCCGGTTCGTGCAGGTGGATGTCGATCTTCGCACCGCGCTTCTCGGCGATGCCGAACACGATATCGAGCTGGCCGTCCGCGTCGCCGTCGAGCGTCGTCGGGTCGATCCCGCCGACCACGTCCGCGCCTTCGCGCACGGCCGCATCGAGGATCGCGGCGGTGCCCGGGCACGTCACCACGCCGGCCTGCGGAAACGCGACCAGTTCGATGTCGACGATCCCGCGCCATTGTTCCCGCACGGCCATCACGGCCTGCAGGTGCGACAGGCCCGTCGTCGCGTCGACGTCGACGTGGCTGCGCATCGCGATCGTACCGAACGCGGCGGCCTGCTCGATCAGCGCATTCGCGCGCGCGGCAATCGGCGGCGCAGCCGCGAGCTGGCGCTTCTCGACCGCGAGCCGCTCGCGCAGCGAGCGGACCGGTTCATGCGGCACCCAGCGGTCGCCGACGAAGCTCTTGTCGAGATGAATGTGGCCGTCGACGAAGCCGGGCAGCACGACGCGCCCGCCGAGGTCGATCGTTTCCGCGCCGGGCGCGGCGGTGCAATCGGCGCCGATCGCGACGAAGCGCCCATCATGGACGACGAGGTTGACGGGCTGGCCGCCGGCGTCGACGGCGTGGGTGAAGAAGCGATCGGTCATGACTCGGAGTGTGTATCGGGCGGTCGCTGCGCGACGCCGACGCGGACAGGGGGAAGGAGCCGCGGCCGGCGCGGTGCGACCGTTGCAGGGCATGCGGTCACGATATCGGACGGGGTGGCCAGTGGCCAATTAAATGTCGCGATGCCGCGCATTCGATTTCGTGATGTACGGCGCGCATGCTGGCCGGAGCTGGTGCGATGACGGGGCGGGATCGCGGCGGAAACGATGAAAAAGCCGACGTCGAACCGCACGCCGCGTCACCGGAACGAGGGCGCCCGAAGGCCGCGTCGCACCGTTGCCGGCGCCCGCTTCAGCGCCCCGCCGGGCCGGCGATTTGCGCGGCAACAGACTTTACACGTTGTTACCCCGCCGCACCGGACGCGCATCCGCCCTTTCCTTATACTCACGCCGAGTTCGCCACCCGTCCCGGAATTCGTCGGCGAACACGTTGCCGATGCAGGGAAACACCATGATGCGCATGCCTTCCACGAAGACCGTCCTGTTCGCCACGCTCATCGCCGTGGCGGCGCTTCCGCTGACCGCCTGTGTCGCGCCGGGCTACTACGGCGCGCAACCGGGCTATCCGCAGCAGCAATACGCGACGCCCGGCTATGCACAGCCCGCGTATTCGCAACCCGGCTACGTGCAGCCGCAACAGCCGGCGTATCCGAGCCAGGCGCCGCAGTACGACCAATACGGCAACCCGCAGCCTTACGGCGGCCAGTACGGCAACGGCTACGGCACGCAATACGGCACCGTCGCGAACATCCAGCCGGTCAACGGCTCGGTCGGCACGTCGGGCGTCGCCGGCACCGTCGTCGGTGCGCTGGTCGGCGGCCTGGTGGGCAACCAGTTCGGCCGCGGCCACGGCCGTGATGCCGCCACCGTGATCGGCGCGCTTGGCGGTGCCGTCGCCGGCAACCAGATCGGCCAGCAGATGGGCGCGGCCCAACCGCCGAGCAGCTACCGGATCGACGTGCGGGTCAGCGACGGCTCGACGCGCTCGTTCGACGTGCAGTCGCCGGGCGACCTGCGCCCGGGCGATCGTGTGCAGATCAACGGCAATCAGCTGTCGCGGTATTGATTCGGGTCGCATGCGCCTGAGCTGATCGGGCGCGTATCCACGATTTCGCGCGTTCCACGCCGTGCGCCGCTTCGGCGCGACGGCGGGCGCGCATCGCTTCATCCCCTTCCTTCAGTCTCCTTCAGGCAGCGCGGCACGCTTGTCGCGTACGGTCCTTCACCGTCGTCTTCCGCACACGGTCGACGCTCGCACGAGCAAACACGTTTCGGCTTAGCATTGTCGATGCCCTGCCGCGCATCGCGCCGCAGATTCCGACCGCTCGGCAAACCAACGACAATCGCACCCCGATGATCACGATCCGCCTGCTCGATGCCGCCGACGCGGCGCAATTCCAGTCCGTCCGCCTCCGCGCGGTCGACACGTCGCCGACCTCGTTCCTGCCGACCCGCGACGAAGAAGCCGGTGTCCCGGTCGACGAATTCGCGACGCGCATCACCGCGACCCATGAGCGCGCCGTGTTCGGCGCATTCGACGACGCATCGCTCGTCGGCATCACGGGCGTGCGGCGCGATGCGCGCGCCAAGGTCGCGCACAAGGCGACGATCTGGGGCGTGTTCGTCGACCCCGCATATCGCGGGCGCGGCATCGCGCAATCGCTGCTCGACAGCGCGACCGCGCATGCGGCACAGGCGTGGGCATGCCGGCAACTGATGCTGTGCGTGAACGCGATCAACGGCACCGCGGAACGGCTGTACGCGTCGCAAGGGTTCGTCCGGTTCGGCACGGAACCGCGCTCGCTGTTCGTCGACGGCCGCTTCTACGACGAACACCACATGGTCAAGACGCTGGCGTAACGCGTTCGCATTCAGCCTCGCGTTCGCGTGCATCGATCGGCCGCACGCGAACGCTTTCCTCCTCCATCACCTCACCGCTTGTCGGTGATCGTCGCATTGACCGCCTGCCCGGCGATCGTCACGTTCGTCAGCGTCATCGCGTTCCCGTTGAACGCGTAGATCGGCCCCGGCGACGTGACCGTCGGCGTGCCCGACGCGACCGGCGTACCGAAGTCGCAGTTGCTGATCGTCACGCCGGAGATCGGCTGCTCGGCGGGCGTCGGCGGCGTGCCGTTGTAGTCGAACGTGCCCGGCCCCTGCGCAATACCAGGTGCGCCGGGCGACGGATCATCATTCATACGCCGTCGTACTACATCGCGAAGTCTAGATGCGATCGAAACCGAGGACGTATCTGTCTTTTACCCTGTTTTGCCGACAAATTTCTCAGTATGTGTGCGCACACTCACTTTCTGATCACCTCTCACGGATGTACGTTGTCGTATCTTTATGCGCACAAATTTCATATCTGGCGGATACACGGTCCGGTCCGAATCGACCGCGCGCATGGAATGTGACAAGCTCGCGGAGGCCTCACCCGTCCATTCAAATCGACACAGGAGCCTCAATTGCAGACCCGCCACGGAGTCGACCTCATCCGCGCCCGCGCGCTGTTCGATCGCGAGCGCCGTGCATTCACCGAAGCCATGCCGATTTCCCGCGCGTTGTCCGCGGAAGCGGCCGAGCACCTGCTGTTCGGTGTGCCGTTGCACTGGATGCAGGACTGGTCGACCCCGTTCTCGCTGGTCGTGAAGGAAGCGCGCGGCGCGACCTTCACCGACGTCGACGGTCACCGCTACGCGGACTTCTGCCTCGGCGACACGGGCGCGATGTTCGGCCATGCGCCCGAGCCGGTCGCGCGCGCGCTCGCCGAACAGGCGACGCGCGGCTACACGACGATGCTGCCGAGCGAGGACGCCGCCTGGGTGTCGCGCGAACTCGCGCGCCGCTTCAGGCTGCCGGTCTGGCAGTTCGCGCTGAGCGCGAGCGACGCGAACCGCTTCGTGCTGCGCTGGGCGCGCGCGGCCACCGGCCGCAACACGATCGTCGTGTTCAACGGCTGCTATCACGGCACGGTCGACGACGTGTTCGTCGATCTCGTCGACGGCCGCCCGGTGCAGCGCGACAGCCTGCTCGGACAGTCCTACGACCTGCTCGCGAACACGCGCGTCGTCGAGTTCAACGATCTGGCCGCGCTCGAAGCGGCGCTGAAGGACGGCGACGTCGCGTGCGTACTCGCCGAGCCGGCAATGACGAACATCGGGATGGTGCTGCCGGAGCCGGGCTTCTGGGAAGCCGCGCGCGAACTGACGCGCCGCTACGGCACGCTGCTCGTGATCGACGAAACCCACACGATCAGCAGTGGCCCGGGCGGCTATGCGGCCGCGCACGGTCTCGAACCGGACGCGCTGGTGGTCGGCAAGCCGATCGCGGGCGGCGTGCCGTGCGCGGTGTACGGCTTCAGCGCCGAATTCGCCGAACGCGCGAAGCAGGCGAAGCTGAACGCGCCGCCCGGCCATTCCGGGATCGGCACGACGCTCACCGCGAACATGCTGGCGATGCATGCGATGCGCGCGACGCTCGCCGAAGTCGCGACCGACACCGCGTATACGCACATGTTCGAGCTGGCCGCGCGGCTCGCCACCGGGCTCGAGCGGGCGATCGCGAAACACGGGCTGCCGTGGTGCGTGACGCGCATCGGCGCGCGCACCGAGTTCCAGTTCACGCCCGCACCGCCGCGCAACGGCACGATCGCGGGCGAACAGCTCGACAGCGAACTCGAGCACATCGTGCATCTATACCTGCTGAACCGCGGCGTGCTGATCACGCCGTTCCACAACATGATGCTCGTGTGTCCGCAGACGACGGCCGACGACGTCGACACGCTCGTCGCGCAGTTCGACGCGTGCCTGGGCGAACTGGCGTGATGTGACGAGCGGCACGTCCGGCTCGCCAGCACGCGCGAGCCGGAAGCATGCACCCAAGCTATTTCGGCAAATCGGTCGGATCGACCTGCGCGCCAGGCACCCCTGCGGAGCGCGCACTCACTTCAAGCTCGTCGCGCAGCGCCGCGCGCGTATCGCCGCCGCCGGCACCCTGCCCCGACGCAGCGCCGCCATCGAGCGCCGGCAGGATGTAGCCGTTCACCATCCGCCGGAACAGCTTCACGTTCTCCGCATCGCGCAGCCCGCCGTCCACCGGCAGCACGCCCGTCATCACGATCACCGTATTGCGCTTCGGCAGCACCGTGATGAATTGCCCCTTGAAGCCCATCGCGTCGAATTCCGGCTCGCTGTCGACGATGTTGTTGATCCACCAGTAGTAGCCGAAATGCGGCGACACGCGCGGCGCCGTCATCTGCGCGATCCACGCTTGCGGCACGACCTGCCGCCCCTGCCAGCGCCCGCCGTCGAGCACGAGCATGCCGATCTTCGCCATGTCGACCGCGCGCAGCCGCAGCCCCCAGCCGGCCGACACGAGCCCGGTGCGGTCCGCGCGCTCCCACGCCGCGCGCTTCATGTCCAGCGGGGCAAACAGATGCGTCTGCGCATAGCGCTCGACGGGTTCGCCGGCCGCCGCGCTCAACATCGCCGACGCGAGGATCGGGTTCACGTCGGTGTAGTCGAACACGGTGCCGGGCGCGACCTTCGGCGAAGCCGACGCCGCGAGCTTCAGCCGATCCGGCGCGGTGTAGTAGATCGGATCGTCCTTCGGGCTGAAGTCGTAATGCAGGCCGCTCGACATCGACAGCACGTGCTTCAGCGCGATGCCGCGCTTGTCCGCGAGCGCGCCGCCGAGGTCGGGTCGCCACGCGGCGAGCCGTGCTGCCACCGGCTCGTCGAGATGCACGGCGCCGCGATCTACCAGGATACCGGCGACGAGCGACGTCACGGCCTTCGTCACCGAGTACAGCTCGAAAGTCGAATCACGCGACGCGTTCGCACCGTAGCGCTCGAAGATCAGCTTGCCGTCCTTCACGACGAGCAGGCTGTACACGTCGAGCTTCTGCTCGCGGATCCAGCGCGACAGGTCGACGAGCTTGCGCGAATCGACGCCAACCGATTCGGGCACGACGCTCGGCAGGTCCTGCGGCGCGCCGCCCGCGGCCAGCGCCGGGCCACCGCACGACCCGGCGAGGATCGCGGCGGCCGCGATGCCGCGCATTGCATGGGAAACGCTCATCAGAATGTGCTCCTGTTGAAACCCTCACCCGCCGTTTCCGGCGGGCCGTCACTTCGAATCACGCGAAGTCAGTCGAGACACGGCTTGCCGGCCGGCAGGAACTGCCCGCGCCCCGGTTCGGCGGCGAGCAGCCGGCCATCCTCGACGAGCAGCTCGCCGCGTGACAGGCAATGACGCGGCCAGCCCGTCACCTCGATCCCTTCGTAAGGCGTGTAGTCGACCGCATGATGCAGCGACGCGTTCGCGATCCGCACGCGCTTGTCCGGATCCCACACGACGATATCCGCATCGGCACCGACCGCGATCGTCCCCTTGCGCGGATACAGCCCGTACAGCTTCGCGGGCCGCAGCGACGTCAGCTCGACGAACTGGTGCAGCGACAGGTGCCCCTTGCGCACGCCGTCGAACAGCAGCGGCAAGCGCGTCTCGAGCCCAGGGATCCCGTTCGGGATATGGTCGAACGACACGGCATGGCCGCCCGGATGCTTGCCGCACGGATCGTCGTAGTTGAACGGCGCGTGATCGGACGAGAATACCGAGAACACGCCCTGCTTCAATGCCTTCCACACGGCCTGCTGGTTCGCCGGGTCACGCGGCGGCGGGCTGCATACGCACTTCGCGCCCTCGTAGCCGTCGTGACCGCCATGGCCGAGATCGGCCGCCGTCAGGTACAGGTACTGCGGGCAGGTTTCGGCCAGGATCGGCAAACCGCGCGACTGCCCCCAGCGGATCTGCTCGATCGCCTCGGCGCCCGACACGTGCACGATCAGGATCGGCACGTCGACCAGCTCCGCGAACGCGATCGCGCGATGCGTCGCCTCGCGCTCGACCACGGCCGGTCGCGCATGCGCGTGGAAATGCGGCGCGACGTGGCCGTCGCCGAGCAGCCGCTCGGTCAGCCAGCCGATGCAGTCCGAGTTCTCCGCATGCACCATCACGAGCGCGCCATGCTCACGCGCGACCGACAGCACGTCGAGCATCTGCCGGTCGTTCAGCTTCAGGTCGTCGTAGGTCATGTACACCTTGAACGACGTATAGCCGTTCGCGATCAGCCGCGGCAGTTCCTCGGCCAGCACGTGCGGCGTCGGATCGGCGACGATCAGGTGAAAGCCGTAGTCGATCAGCGCGCGCCCTTCCGCGCGCCGGTGATAGTCGTCGACGGCCGCCTGCAGCGACTGCCCCTTCGCCTGCGCGGCGAACGGCACCACGGTGGTCGTGCCGCCGCACAGCGCGGAGCGCGTGCCGGACAGGAAGTCGTCCGCCATCTTCAGCCCGTCGGGCATCGGCTGGTCGAGATGGCAGTGCGCATCGACGCCGCCCGGCATCACCAGCATCCCGGCCGCATCGAGCTCGCGCGGCGCGCGCGGCAGCCCGTGGCCGAGCATGGCCACGCGCCCCGCGCGGATGCCGATGTCGCACGAGAACCGGTCCGCCGCCGTCACGACGTCCGCGTGACGGATCACGAAATCGAGATCGTTCGACATGGCGCGCGCCTCAGATCACGTCGCTGAAGAGACGGCCCCAGCCCTTCACCTGCCGCGTGTCGTAGTCGGCGAGCTGCAGCGACTTCCATACGACGGTCGAGATCGTGTCGTAGATCGGAATCCCCGTCTCTTCCTCGAGCGCGGGCACCAGGTGCGCGGCATTCAGGTTCGTGCAGAAGATCGAGATCGCACGCGGGCCGGCCTTCGCGACTTCGCGCACCATCCCGCCGATCTGGTCGCCCGTCACCTCGGAGAACGAGAAATTGACCTTCAGGTTCAGGTGACGCTCGGCGATGCAGTTCAGCCCCGAGCGGCGATAGTTGTCGACGATCTGCGTCTGCACGTCGTCGAGGTACGGCGTGACGAGGCCGAACTCGTGCGCGTGGGTCTTCTTCAGGATCTCGTTGAGCGCCAGCACGGAGGTCGTGGCGGGAATCCCCGTCGCTTCGGTGATGCGCTGGCACAGCCTCTCGTCGGCCTCGAAGCCGAGCCAGCCGGACGACGTGCCGTTCCACGCGATCACGTCGACCTTCGCGTCGGCGAGCAGCATCGCGGCCTGGATGATCTTGTCGTCGTCGAACTGGCCGAGCGCCTGGCCCGTCAGCGAGATCTCGGTGACCGGGAAGCGCGCGAAGTGCGCGGACACGCCCGGCAGGCCGGCGACCATTGCGCTCGTCAGCGGTTCGAGCGACGTGTTGGACGACGGGGTGAGCATGCCGAGCAGGGTACGTTTCTTCATGATGGATTTCTCTTTACCAGTGAATGCAGTCGATGCAGTGAAAAGGGTCGGTCAGACCGGAAGCTTGTTTTCGTAGTCGATCGCGCTGGAGCACACGAGCAGGCCGACGCCGGCTGCCGCGAACACCATCAGCGCAAGGAAGTAGGAGCCGGTGAACTGCACGATCGCGCCGACGAGGATCGGCACGGTAATGCCGCCGATGTTGCCGCCGAGGTTCATCAGGCCGCCGAGAAAGCCGATCTTGTTGCGCGTGCCGAGCGACGACGGGATGCACCAGTACAGCCCGCACCAGCGCAGGAAGAACAGCGTCGACGACAGCAGCGCGACGCACGCGACCGGGCTCTTCACATACGCGACGGAGAAGATCGACACGGTCGCGATCACCGCGGCGATGCCGAACAGCGTGCGCATCACGACGTTCGGGCGGCCGCCCGCGGCCTTCCACTTGTCGGCGATCCAGCCGCCGAGCAGCTCGCCGATGAAGCCGCAGAAAAAGATGATGAAGGTCGAGCCGCCCATCTGCTTGATGTCGAAGCCGTGCACCTTGTGCAGGTAGTTCGGCATCCACGTGAGCAGCCCGTAGAACACGCTGTTGAAGCACATCCAGCCGAAGAACATGCACCACACCGAGCGGTACTTGAAGAAGTCGCGCGAGCGGCCCGACGCACCGGCCGGCTCGGCCGCGAGGTCGCTCGCGTGCGATGCCTCGATGTAGTCGGCTTCGAGGTCGTTGACGCCCGGATGCTCGCGCGGCGTGTTGCGGATGTAGGACCACGCGACGAAACCGGCCAGCACCGTGCCGACGCCGGCCACCGCGAACGCGAGCCGCCACGAGCCGAGCAGCGCGATCAGGCCGGCGATCAGCACCGCGCCCAGGGCCGCACCGAGCGGCGCGCCGCCGTCGAGCAGCGTGGCGCCGCGGCCGCGTTCGGTCTGCGTCATCCAGATCGCGTTGAGCTTGCCACCGGCCGGGTAGATCGGCGCTTCGGACGCGCCGAGGCCAAGGCGCGTGAGCAGCAGCGACGGCGCGTTCGTGCACAGCGCGGCGATCGCCTGGAAAAAGCCCCAGAACACCGTCGCCGTCGCGATCACGATCCGCGGCTTGAACCGGTCGGCCAGCATCCCGCCCGGGATCTGCATCACCGCATAGGTCCAGAAAAACGAACTAAGGATCAGACCCTCCATCGCCGGCCCGATCTTGAACTCCTGCGAGATGTAAGGCATGGCGACGGACAGCGACGCGCGATCGACGTAGTTGATCGCGATGAGGCTCAGCATGACGACGAATATCTTCCAGCGGACGGCGGATTTGCCGACCGTCAGGCCGGCGACACCGGAGGTTGAAGACATGGACGGACTCCAGGAGTGAACGAGGATGGTCAGGACGTCGCGCAACGTTGAGCCGAGTATAGGATTAGAAATTTATAATTACCGTTAGCGTAAACGCTTGGTTTTATTGAATTTGTTTTGTAACTACGATGGTGCAGGGTAAGCCCCGATATCGTGATAAGCTCGCACCATCATGAGCCAGACACCCCGCAATCCCCTGCTTCTGCGCACCCGCGGCATGGCCGCGGAGATCGCCGCGCGCCTGCGCGTGATGATCGACGAGGGCGAACTGCCGCCCGGCGCGCGGATCGACGAAAAGGAACTGAGCCTCGCGTTCGACGTGTCGAAGACGCCGCTGCGCGAAGCGCTGAAGGTGCTCGTTGCGGAAGGCGCGGTCACGCATCGCCAGTACATCGGCTATCGCGTCGCGTCGATCGACATCGACGATCTCGTGTCGACGTTCGAGCTGCTGCACGGGCTCGAGGCGATGGCGGGCGAATTGCTGCGCCAGCGCATCGGCGCGTCGACGCTCGCCGCGCTGCAGGCGAAGCACCGGAAGATGGTCGAATGCCACGAAGCCGGCAAGCGCGTCGAGTATTTCCGGCTGAACCAGCAGATTCACCAGATGATCGTCGACGCGGCCGGCAATCCCGTGCTGTCGGGCATCTATGCGTCGCTGATGTCGAAGGTGCACCGCGCGCGCGGCGCCGCGAACACGGACACGCTGCGCTGGGCCGAATCGCTGCATGAGCACGAGGAGATCATGGCCGCGCTCGCCGATCCCGACCATACGCGGCTGCCGCAGGTGCTGCGCAGCCATTCGGAGAACACCGCGCGCGAAGTGCTGGCGATCCTCGATCGCACCAGCACGGCCGACGCGCCGGGCAAGCGGGCGGCCGAAGGGTAACCGCTCGCCCGAATCAGCGAACCGGCCGCGTAGCGGCCTGCCGACAGCGCGCTACGCGGCCTTCAACGCGCGCCGCGCCACTTCCGCGAAATAACGCGCGCCGACCGGCAGGATCTCGTCGTTGAAATCGTACGTCGCGTTGTGCAGCGGCACGCCGCCGCGTCCGGCCGCTTCGCCGTTGCCGATGAACACGAAGTTGCCCGGCACCGCCTGCAGGAACGCACCGAAGTCTTCCGAGATCATCATCGGCTGCACGTCGGCGTTCACCGCGTCGGCGCCCGCGACGTGCGCGGCGGCCTGCACGGCCGTGTCGACCCATTCCGCGGAATTCACCGTCGGCGCGAACTCGTGCGTGTACTCGAACGTGCAGGTCGCGCCATGCGCGCGGCAGATCCCTTCGCTGATCTCGCGCATCCGCGTTTCCAGCAGCGCCTGCACGTCGCGCGAATAGCTGCGCGTGTCGCCCTTGATCGTCACCGTCGACGGCAGCACGTTGCGCAGCCCGTCGGTGATGAACTCCGTACACGAAATCACGGCCTGCAGGCCGGGATCGAGATTGCGCGACACGATCGTCTGCAGCGCGAGCACGATCTGCGAGCCGATCACGATCGGATCGATGCCCATGTGCGGGCGCGCCGCATGCGTGCCGCGCCCGTCGATCCGGATCACGAAGTTGTCCTCGCTCGCCATGATGCCGCCCGCACGCGTCGAGAACGTGCCGGCGCGCATGCCCGGCATGTTGTGCGCGCCGAAGATCGCGTCGACCGGAAAGCGCTCGAACAGGCCGTCGGCCATCATCGCCTTCGCACCGCGGCCATGCTCCTCGGCCGGCTGGAAGATGAAGCGCACGGTGCCGTCGAAGTCCTTGCGCTCGGCCAGCAGCTGCGCGGCGCCGAGCACCATCGACATGTGGCCGTCGTGCCCGCACGCGTGCATCTTGCCCGGCGTGCGCGACGCATGTTCGCGGCCCGGCGCGTGCTCGGCGATGTTCAGTGCGTCCATGTCCGCGCGGATGCCGATCGCGCGCGTGCCGGTGCCGGCCGTCAGGTTCGCGACGAGGCCCGTGCCGCCGATCCCGCGATGCACGTCGAGCCCGAGCGTCGTCAGGATCCGCGCGACGTAGTCCGACGTGTTCACTTCCTCGAAACCCGTCTCCGGGTGCCGGTGCAGATGCCGGCGCCAGGTCTTCAGTTGTCCCTGCAGCGTGCTTTCCGCCGTTGCGTCCAGTGCGTCCATGGTGCTTGCCTCGTCGATCGTCATGTCGTTGGGTCCGCTCAGGCCATCGCGGCCGCGCGGTTCAGCCAGTCGCGCTGGCGCGCCAGCACCGCGTCGGCGGTCTCGCCGACGCACTGCTGGTAGACGGACGGCGCGGTCGCGCCTTCCGTGTTGATCGCCAGCACGCGCGCGTTCGCATCGAGCCCCGCCTGCCGTGCCAGCGCCGGGTCGCGCATCAGCACGGTCAGCCCGGCGATGCCCGCCGCGCCCGATTCGCCGGACACGAACGGCACGTCGCGTTCGCTGCCGGCGGCAAGCGCGCGCATCGCCTGCACCGCGTCATCGTCGTCGATCAGCATGAAGTGGTCGATGCACGGTTCGAGGAAATCCCATGCGAGCGGCGACGCCTCGCCGCACGCGAGCCCCGCCATCACCGAATCGACGCTGCCGGTCGCCTTCGTCGCGCGCCCGGCGAGCGCGCTCTGGTACAGGCAATCGGCCTGGCGCGGCTCGACGACGATGAAATGCGGCCGCCGCACGCCAGCATGCTCCCACAGATAACTCGCGACACCGGCCGCAAGACCGCCGACACCGCCCTGCAGGAAGACGTGCGTGAACGGCTGGCCGCCGTTGCCGCCGTTGCCGCCGTTGCCGCCAGCATCATCGCCCGCTGCCTGCTGCGCGAGCGCTTCGGCCGCGATCACGCCATACCCCTGCATCACGTCGCGCGGAATCGCCTCGTAGCCGTCGTACGACGTATCCGACACCACGTGCCAGCCGTTCGCGTCCGCGAGCTGCGCGGCGTGCACGACCGATTCGTCGTAGTTGCCGGCGATCCGCACGATCCGCGCGCCGTGCGCGACGATCGCCTGCTCGCGTTCCGCGTCGACGTGCGCATGCAGCACGATCACGCAGCGGCAGCCGATCGCGCGCGCGGCGGCGGCCAGCGCGCGGCCGTGATTGCCGTCGGTTGCGCTGATCACCGTCAGGTCGGCCAGCGACGCCGCGTAGCGTCCCGTGACGAGCCCCTGCGGATCGAGTTCCTCGTTGCGGCATAGCCGCTTCACGAGCCGCATCAGCGCGATCGGCGCGCCGAGCGCCTTGAAGCTGCCGAGCGGCGAGCGGCATGCCTCGTCCTTCACGCTGACGCGCGCGACGCCGAGCCGCGCGGCCAGGTCCGGCAGCGCGCGCAACGGCGTGCGCGCGGCGCCGACGAGCGGCCAGTGCGACAGCCACGCGCCGCTCTCGTCGGCCGCGGCGATGTTCATCACGCGGTGCAGCGTGTCGGGATAGTCGGTGCGCGACGCGCGGGGATTGGCGATCAGCATGGCGGGAAGGGCTCCGGAAAAGGGCCGCGCGGGCGGCCCGTCGGTGGATGCGGTGCGGGCGCATACGGGTTGCGCTCGCCGTCGGTCCGAAAAATAATATTGCGCAGGCCGGTCAACAAAATCGCCAAATCGGCGGTCCGGACGCAAAAATTTCTCATTCTTTCGAGGCTGCCGCACCATCATGCCCACCCCACTCGATGCGTTCGATCGCAAGCTGCTGATGGAAGTCCAGCGCGACGCGAACACGCCGCAGAACGAACTCGGCGCCCGCGTGAACCTGTCGACCGCCGCCGTGAACCGCCGCCTGCGACGGCTCGCGGAAGACGGCGTGATCGAGCGCTATACCGCCGTCGTCGCGCCGGAGAAGGTCGATCATCCGCTGACGATCGTCGTGAACGTCGAGGTCGAGAGCGAGCAGATCGACCAGCTCGACGCGATGAAGCGGACCTTCGAGCGCTGCCCGCAGATCCAGCAGTGCTACTACGTGACCGGGGAATGGGATTTCGTGCTGATCCTGGCCGTGCGCAACATGGATCAGTACAACGCGCTCACGCGCGAGCTGTTCTTCGCGAACAACAACGTGAAGCGGTTCAAGACGCTGGTGAGCATGAGCCGCGTGAAGGTCGGGCTCGAGGTGCCGGTCGATCTCGGCGAATGACGGCCGGCGTCAGCCGCTCTCAGCGCCCGTCGGCGGCCAGCGACCCGAAAAACGTCGCGACCTTGGCCTTGCTCGTCGTCTGCAAGCGCGACATGAGCCCGTGATCGACCTGCCGCACCCCGTAAGTCTCGCCGATGTCGCGCTGCAACCGGCACCACAGATGGCTCGCGATCTCCGCATCGACCATCGCACGGTGAGCACGGCCCGCCTGCGGCAAGCGCAGCATGTCGGCCAGGCTCGACAGCCGGTGACTCCGCGCGTGCGGGTAGATGCGCCGCGCGACGAGCATCGTGCACGCGAACGCATGCTCGGCCGCCATGCCGAGCATCCCGAGCTCGGCCTGCCAGAACCGCTTGTCGAAGCCGGCGTTGTGCGCGACGACGGGATGGCTGCCGACGAACGCGGCGGCTTCCTTCATGACCGTCGACACCGGCGGCGCCGATGCAATCATCTCGTTCGTGATCCCGGTGAGGGCGACGACGTCGGACGGAATGCGGCGGCCCGCGTTCATCAGGCTCTGATAGCGGTCGACGATCTCGCCGTCGCGGAGAAGGATCACGGCGATCTCGGTCGCCCTGTCCCCCATGTTCGGAGAAAGCCCGGTTGTTTCGAAGTCGAGTACCGCTACGGTTTGCATGGTCGGATCAGAGGAAAGATACCTGGCGCGGAACGCCGGTCGGGACGCGTCGCACCGACGAGAAGCGCCACAGTGTATCCCCCGGATGCCGCGGCGGGCGGCAAACTCGAGCCTCATGCGCGGCTCGTCGCCGTTTTCGTCCGGACGGACAGGCACGCTCGCCCCATCCGACGCTGAACGACGACGCATGTACCGATGCTTCCGCGCATCGGTACATTCCCTTTCTCTACGTCACCGACAACTGAAGCTCGCCGCCGAATTCACGTCGCCCGAGCCGTTGTAGCGCGCGACCTGCGGATACGGGCACAGCGGCCGCGTGCGTCCCGCCCCCCACGACGTCGGCACGTCCGCGTTCGGCACCGCGTTCGTCGTGTCGCGCGCCGCGGCAACGATCGCGGTGGGCGCCTGCCCCTGCTCGACCCACGCGACGAGCGGCGTCAGCATGTCGAACTGGTCGGCCGCCGGCCCGCCCGAGCAATGGTTCATTCCCGGCACCGGATAGAAGCGCGCGAAACCCGACGCGTCGCCGCCGTTCGCCTGCGCGAGCCGCCCGTACCAGTCGCTCGTGTCGTTGAACGAGAACACCGGGTCGCCGGTGCCGTGATAGACGAGCAGCTTCGCACCGCGCGACTTCAGCGCGGACAGGTTGGTCTCGTCCGGCGGCGTCATGAACGACCACGCGGATTGCGTGTACACGCCGTTCGTCGCGAAGATCGCCGGCGCGTCGTTGTCCATGTCGAAGCCGAGCGCGAAGCCGGCGAGGTTAGCGAGCGTCGCGGCGGTTTTCGGCGGCGTCATGAACGTGAACGCCATCGCGGCCGGGTCGAGCGTGACCGAGTTCGACTGCTTCCACGCGGCCCAGCCGCCGGCAGCAACGCCCGGATCGTACGGAAAGCTCGCATAGAGCGCCGTGCCCGCGCTGTTGCGCGCGCCCGCGAACACGTTCTCGAGTGCCCCCTTCTGCGCGGTCGTCAGGCAGGAACCGGTGCGCGTGCCGTTCGCGCAGGTCGGAATGTCCGTCTCCACGCTGAAATGCGCCTGGCACGCGGCGACGTCCTGCACCATCCCGTCCGTCGTGCCGTCGAGCGCATCGCACTTGTCGAGAATCTTCGCACCGACGAACCGGCGTTCCGCGTCGGTGAAGCCGCTGCGGATGTCCGGCAGCCCGTTCGTCCCGGTCGCCGACGCGATCTTCGCGAACTGCTGCGCGCCGTACATCTCGCCGATCGCTGCCTTCGGCAGATGGAAGCCCGGGTCGCCCGCGATGATCCCGTCGTAGTCGCCCGCGTTGCGCACGGCCGTGACCATCGCGTGACGGCCGCCGTTCGAGCAGCCGCCGAAATAGCTGCGGTCGGGCGTCTTCCCGTATGCGAGCCGGATCACCTGCTTCGCCATCGGCGTGAGCGCGTCGACGGCGCCGTAGCCGTAGTCGAGCCGCGCCTGCGGATCGAGGCCGAACAGCGGGTTCTGTGCGGCGCCGTGCCCGGCATCCGAGCTGATCACCGCGAAGCCCATGTTCAGCGCGTCGGTCAGCGGCCCGCCGCCGCCGATCTCGCCGGTCGCGGTCACGATATTGCCGTCGAGCCCGCCGTTCGCCTGGTAGAAGAAGCGGCCGTTCCACGCCTTCGGCAAGCGCATCTCGAAACCGATCGCGTAGGTCTTGCCGTCCACCGCGCTCACACGCTCGTTCATCTTCCCTTCGATCACGCAGTGCTCGGCGATCGGCTTGCCGGCCACCTTCAGTGCGCCCGCGGCCGCGGTCGTCACTGACGTGAACGACGTATTCGCATACGACAGCGTCGCGGCGAGCGCGTCGCAGGTCTGCGCCATCGCGGCCGGCGTCGCGGCGCTCATATGCGTCGGCGCCGAGTTGACCGAATCGTCGCCGCCACAACCGGCGAGCATGGCCGCGGCGGACAGCGGCGCGATACAGAGGAATGCAGATTTCCTGTTCAAGATATCTCCCGTTCGTCAGGCTGCCCGATCAGAACATGTGCCGGACGCCGACCATCGCGCCGAGCTGCCCCATCCCTGCGCCGGGTGTCGTGCCGGCCCCGCCGCCGCTGACCGCGTAGCGCGCATGCGCGCTGTTCCACAGATACGACGACTGCGCGTAGACGGCCGTGCGCTTCGTCAGCAGATAGGTCGCGCGCAGCGTGGCCATCGTCGCGCGCGTGTCGTGCGCGCTGTTGACGATCCGGTAGCCTTCGCCGTCGACGACGAAATCGGGCTTCACCGCATACGACGCACCAACGAAGAACAGGTCCGAATGCGCGCCCGGCGCGGCCGGCGAACCGGTCGACACGCGCCGCCCGATCCAGCCCGCGCCGATCCGCGCGCCGGCCGCCTGCGCATATGCGCTCACGTGCGTGCGCGTATCCTTGCCGCCGCTGCTCGTGAAGGCGACCGGCGCGATGCCGTCGAAGAAGTTCGCGGCAGCGCCCGTGCCGCCACGCTGCTCCTCGTACGACGCCGCCGCACCGAAGTACGCGCTGTCGTACTTGAGCATCACCGACCAGTCGCGGCATTGCGTCGCGTCGCCCGGCACCTGCCCCGCGCACGTGCCCTGCCCCGGCGAGTTGCCGGTGCCCGCGCCGTCACGGCCGAACGAATACGCGGCGCCGAGCGTCACGCCGCGATACGTGCCGACGTAGGTCACCGCGTTGTCGGTACGGCCGTTCGGCACATACGCGTCGAACGAGCCGAGGCCGTAGATGTCGGGGCCGATGATGTCCGCCCCCTGCAGCGCGAGATAGGTCATCGTGTACTGGCGGCCGAACGCGAGCGTGCCGAAGCCGCCCTTCAGCCCGACGAACGCCTGCCGCCCGAACAGCCGGCCGCCCTGGCCGAGATCGCCGCCGCGCACGTTGAAGCCGCTCTCGAGCGTGAACACCGCCTGGTAGCCGCCGCCGAGATCCTCGGCGCCGCGCAGCCCCCAGCGCGACGGCAGTTCGCCCGTCACGCCCGGCATGCGCACGACGTGGTCACCGGCCGCGTTCGCGTGCGACACGAACTCGACGCCCGTGTCGATGATCCCGTACAGCGTCACGCTCGACTGTGCGTGCGCGCCGGTTGCGGCCAGCGCGCATGCGCCGGCCGCCAGCAAGGCTTTGGTGTGCTTCATGGTGTTCGTCTCCAGACCTGCGTCGTAATCGCGCTCTACCGGCGCTCGTGGTTGAAAGAGAAATGGGTCAGTCGTGCGCCTGCGGGCGGCGAATCAGCACCAGCGCGGCGACGGCCGCGACGAGCGTGACGGGGATGCTCGCGCCGATCACGACCGGCGCGCTGCGGCCCATCGCGAGCAATTCGGCGGCGGCGAGCGGCCCGACCACCGAGCCGAGCCGGCCGACGGCGACGGCGGAGCCGACGCCGGTGCCGCGCATCGCGGTCGGGTAATAGATCGCGGCCAGCGCATACAGCACCGACTGGCCGCCGACGACGAACATCCCGGCCGCGAACGCGGCGGCAGACAGCCACAGGAGTCCGGGCGCGATCGCCAGCGCGGCAAGCGACAGCACGATCCCCGCATACATGCCGCCGACCACGCGCGACGGACGCAAGCGGTCCATCGACATGCCGATGCCGAGCACGCCGAGGCCGCTGCCGATGTTGAAGAAGATCTGCACGATCCCGGCCTGGCTGCGCGCGAGCCCCTTCGCGGCCATCAGCGACGGCAGCCAGTTCAGCAGGAAATACAGCACGATCAGCGTGCAGAAGTAGCTGAGCCACAGTGCCAGCGTCGTGCCGGTGCGCGAGCCGCCGAACAGCGTCTGCGCGACACCCGGGCGCGCCGCGCCCGACGCGCTGACGTCGAGGAACACACGCGATTCGGGCAGCAGTGCGAGCAGCAACGGCGCGAGCAGCAGCGGCCCGACGCCCCCGACATAGAAGATGTGCCGCCATTCGGCGTCGCCGGCGAGCAGCACGCCGATCAGCGACGCGATCACGCCGCCGAACGGAATCCCGCAGTACATCACGGCCACCGCGCTGCTGCGCGAGCGTGCGTCGACTGCTTCGGACGACAACGCAATGAGGTTCGGCATCGCACCGCCGAGGCCGAGGCCGGTCAGCGCGCGAACGGCGACCAGCATCGCGAAGCTCGACACCTGCGCGGTCGCGATCGACAGCAGCCCGAACAGGCAGACCGACGCGATCAGCACGTGCTTGCGGCCGATCCGGTCGGCCAGCCAACCGCCGAGCATCGCGCCCGGCAGCAGGCCGAAGGTGCCCGCGCTGAACGCGAGCCCCATCTGTGAAACCGAGAGCCCGAATTCATGCGCCATGCGCGGCGCGGCGACGCCGACCGACTGCAGGTCGAGCCCCTCGAGAAGTGCGACCGCGAAACACAGCGCGAGCGTGGTCGCGACCGTGGGTTTTTCGGCTACGTAAGTGTTCATCGTGTCTCCAGTCCCAAGTCTTGTAGTCGGTCGGCCCTGCAACGACCGCCGCGCGCCGTCGCCGGCCAGTGGCGAAGCGGCGCGCGAGGTGTCGTCCGAACGGTCGCCTTTATCAGGCAACCTGATTCACTGGCCGCAAGAATGCCTGCCGGTATCGTGGCCGGCCGGTCGTCATGCCTGCTTGCTTCGGTTTGCTTCTACTTACGCGTAAATCACATCGGGATCGCGCCGCGCCGGGTCGTACAGCGCGTCGATCGTCGCCGCGCGATGCTTCTGCACGGCCGCCTGGTTCAGCGAACCCTTGTCGGTCGCTTCGCCGAGATCGAGCGACGGCGGCGTGTCCATCAGCCGGATGCGCGCGACGAACGTCGACCCACCGGTCGCGTTGCGGTTCAGCGCGGCAAGCCACGCCGCGAACGCCGCACGCACGGCCGGCGCGCGCAGCACGTCGGCCACGGATGCATCGGCGGCGAGCCCTGCCAGCGCACGACACGCGTCGACGCGCGGAAACACCAGCAGCCCGATGTCGTCGCGATTGATCCCGGTGACGACCACGTCCTGCACGTACGGCGCGCCGCTCGACACCGCGTTCGCGCGCAACGGCCCGACGCTCACGAACGTGCCGCTGCTCAGCTTGAAGTCCTCGGTGAGCCGCCCGTCGAACAACAGCCCGAGTTCCGGGCGCTCCGGATCGGCAAAGACGCCCGCGTCGCCGCTGCGGTAATACCCTTCGTCGTCGAACACGTCGCGCGGATCGACGTCCGCATGCCAGTAGCCACGCATCACGTTCGGCCCCTTGAAGCGCAGTTCGAGCTTGCCGCCGCACGGCACCAGCTTCGCGTCGCAGCCGGGCGCGGGCAGCCCGATATAGCCGGCACGCATCAGAGGCCCCGTCGTGAACAGGCACGACGGCGACGCCTCCGTCATCCCGAGGCCGGCCATGATCCGGATCCGTTCGCCGCAATGCGCGTGGGTCACGCGGTCGAGCCGGTCCCAAGCGGCCTGCGACAGGCCCGCGCCGCCGAAGAAATACAGCTTCACGCGCGAGAAGAACGTGTCGCGCAGCACGGCATCGCGTTCGAGCGCGGCCGTCAGTTCTTCCCAGCCCTTCGGCACGTTGAAATAGATCGTCGGCGCGATCTCGCGCAGGTTGCGCACCGTTTCGTCGAAGCGGCCCGGCATCGGGCGGCCGTCGTCGATGTACAGCGTGCCGCCGTTGTACAGCGCGATGCCGAGGTTGTGACTGCCGCCGAACGTGTGATTCCACGGCAGCCAGTCGACCAGCACCGGCGGTTCGCGCGTCAGCTCGGGCATCGTCTGGCGCAGCATCTGCTGGTTGCTGCACAGCATCCGGTGCGTGGTCGGCACGGCCTTCGGCTGCTTCGTCGAACCGGACGTGAACAGGATCTTCGCGAGATGGTCGGGGCCCACCGCCGCGTGGATCGCGTCGATCGTGCGCGGGACGGTGGCGAGCAAGCGCGACAGCGGCACCGCGCGGCCCTTGCCGTCCGCATCGGCATCGTCATCGCGTGCGACGATCAGCGCCGCATCGGCTGGCAACGTGGCGTCGAGCGCACGCGCGAACGGCGCGCGTTCGGCGACGAACACCGCACCCGGCTTGAGCACGCCGAGCGTGTGACGCAGCTTGCCGTAGTCGGTCGACACCAGCGAGTATGCGGGCGAGATCGGCGCATACGGCACGCCCGCCAGCATCGCCGCGAACATCAGCTGCAGATGCTCGAGATCGTTCCCGGACAGCACTGCGAGCGGACGCTCGGCCGACAGCCCGAGATCGATGAGGCCCTGGCCGAGCGCGCGGGCGCGGTCGAGCATCTGCGCGTAGGTGATCTCGATCCAGCGGCCGTCGGCGCCGCGCCGCGCGGCCAGCACGCGGTCGGGATGCGCTTGCGCGCCGCGCACGAGGCAGTCGGTCAGGCGCGTCGGGTAGTCGCCGAGCGATTCGCGCGATCGCAGGTACCACGTGCCGTTCTCCGCGCGCCGAATCTCGGCCGCGCCGACCGCGACGGCCGCCGCACGATAGCGCACGCCGTCCGTGTCGTTTACCGGCCCGCTCGCGGGCTTCGATGCATTCATCGTTGCCTCGCTCATATCGGGTAGTGACGCGGCGTGGTCTGCACGGTGATCCAGCGCAACTCGGTGAATTCGGCGATCGACGCGCGGCTGCCGAAGCGGCCGTAGCCGCTCGCCTTCGTGCCGCCGAACGGCATCTGCGCCTCGTCGTGCACGGTCGGCCCGTTGATGTGGCAGATCCCCGATTCGATCCGGCGCGCGATCGTCATCGCCCGTGCGACATCGCGGCTGAACACGCTCGCCGACAGCCCGAACTCGCTGTCGTTCGCGAGCGCGACCGCTTCGTCGTCGCTGTCCGCGCGCAGGATCGCCACCACCGGCGCGAACGATTCCTCGCGATAGAGCCGCATGTCGCGCGTCACGCCGTCGACGATCGCCGGCTGCATCGTCGCGCCCTCGATCCGGCAGCCGAGCGGCAAACGCGCGCCGTGTGCACGTGCGTCCTCGACGAGCGACGCGGCACGTGCGGCGGCCGCCGCATCGACCATCGTGCCGAGCGGATGACCCGCGCGCGGATCGCCGGCGACCAGCGTGCGCGCCTTCTCGGTCAGCCGTTCGACGAGCGCATCGGCGATCGGCCGCGCGGCGATCACGCGCTCGGTCGACATGCAGATCTGCCCCTGGTTGAAGAACGCGCCGAATGCGATCGCATCGACGGCCGCATCGAGATCGGCATCGTCGAGCACGAGCACCGGCGCCTTGCCGCCGAGTTCGAGCAGCACGGGTTTCAGGTGCGCGGCCGCATGGCGCGCGATGATGCGCCCGACATGCGTCGACCCGGTGAAATTGATCCGCTTCACGTGCGGATGCGCGATCATCCGCTCGACAAGTTCGGGGGCGTCGGCGGCCGCGTGCGTGATCACGTTGACGACGCCCGCGCCGAGTCCGGCGTCATCCAGCACCGCGCCGATCAGCGCGTGCACGCCCGGGCACGCTTCGGACGCCTTCAGCACGACCGTGTTGCCGCACGCGAGCGGCATCGCCAGCGCGCGCGTGCCGAGGATCACCGGCGCATTCCACGGAGCGATGCCGAGCACCACGCCGCACGGCACGCGCATCGCGAGCGCGAGATTGCCGGGCACGTCGGACGGAATCACGTCGCCGTCGATCTGCGTGGTCATCGACGCGGCCTCGCGCAGCATGTTCGCCGCGAGCGTCACGTTGAAGCCGAGCCAGCCGGGCGTCGCGCCGGTTTCGGCGACGCCGGTCGCGATGATCTCGTCGATGCGCGCGTCCATCAGGTCGGCCGCCTTCAGCAGCCGGCGGCGCCGCTCGGTCGGCGCGAGCGCCGCCCATGCGGGGAACGCGCGATGCGCGGCGTCGATCGCCGCATCGGCGTCGGCCGCGCCGGCAGCCGGGGCGCGCGACGCGAGCGCGCCCGTCGCGGGGTTGAATCGGTCGAAGGTTCGCCCGTCGCGGGCGGTGCACCACTCGCCGGCGATCAGCATCCGTCTGTCGGTCATGTCGTCTCCTGCCTTGCCTGTCTCTTGCGGTTGCGTTGGCGGTTGCGTCGGCGCTTGTATCAGCGCTTGTATGCCTGCAGGCCCGGCTTGATCGCCTTGTCGTCGAGGAACTGCTTCAGCCCCTGCTCGCGGCCGCGCTCGGGATCGCGCAGCTGCGCCTGGTCGAGCTTCGCATACAGGTAATCCTCGCACTGCTCCCACGTGAGTTCACGCGAACGCTTGAAGCCGTGTTTCGCCGCGCGCAGCACGACCGGGTTCTTGTCCATCAGCCGCGCGGCGAGCGCGATCGTCGCGTCGCGCAGCCCGGCGAGCGGCACGCTGCTGTTCACGAGGCCCATGTCCGCGGCTTCCACGCCGGTGAACGTGTCGCCGGTCATGATGTAGTGCAGCGCGCGGCGATGCCCGACCGTGTCCGCCATCGCCTTGCTGACGAGGTTGCCCGGCGGGATGCCCCAGTTGATCTCCGACAGCCCGAACACCGCTTCGTCCGCCGCGATCGCGAGGTCGCATGCGACGAGCGGCGAAAACCCGCCGCCGAAACACCAGCCGTTCACCATCGCGATGGTCGGCTTGTTGTACATCCGCAGGCGGCGCCACTGCCATTCCGATGCGTCGCGGCGCACCTTTTCCTGCAGCGCGTCGGAGCCGCCATCGATCTCGCGGAAATATTCCTTCAGATCCATGCCGGCCGTCCACGCGGCGCCCGCGCCGGTCAGCACCAGCACCTTCGCCTCGTCGTCGAATTCGACCGCGTCGAGGACCTCCAGCATCTCCCGGTTCAGCGTCGGGCTCATTGCATTGCGCTTGTCCGGCCGGTTCAGCGTCACCCACGCGATGCCGGCCTCCACGTTCACTTCAACGGTCTGCCAGCGGTTGTCGTACTTGCTCATGTCGGTTCCTGTCGTTCGTTCCTGTGCGATTCGGTGCGCAGCATTCCTGCTGCGGACCGCTTCATTTAATATCAGGCTACCTGATATTGCAAGCGTCACGCGCGCCGGTGTAAACCCGGAGCGGAAGGCGGAGGAAACGACGGAATCGGGGAACGGTCAGGCGACCGGCACAGCGAACGCGGGCCGCACGGGCCCGCGCCGGGAAGGTTCGGGAGGGGTCAGCCGCGCAGGTTGCGCGAGAACAGTTCGAGCGCGCGCTGCACGTGCGCGGCGTCGTCGGCGGAGATGTCGCCGAGCATGCGCGTCTCGAGCGGGCGCAGCACGGCTTCGCATTCACGCAGCATCGCCGCGCCTTCGTCGGTCAGCTTCAGCAGGATGATGCGGCCGTGCGAGGGATCGGCTTCGCGCGTAACGAAGCCGCGGGCGGCCATCACGCTCATCACCTCGTTTGCCGATTGCGGCGTGATCCACGAGCGCTCGGCCAGTTGCGCGTTCGACGACGCGCCGCGCGCCTCGAGCACCGACAGCGCCGTGTATTGCGCGAGCGTGATGCCGAGCGGCGCGAGCGCGTCGGTCATATGCCGGCGCAGCAGGCGGTCGAGGCCGCCGATCACGTAGGTCAGGCGCTGTTGCACGCGCGGCTTCGGCTTGTCGCCGGTCGCACGGGCGGCGTGCTTCGCGGCGTTCTTCGGATTCGCGGGCTTGGTCGGGGTGGAGCTCATGGCGCGGGCAGGATGGGATTGCGGGCCATCTTACCAGCAGGTCGGGGGGTGAATTGCATCGCCGTGACATCGATCTCAACGCGCGCCTTATTTACGATTGACTCGTATAAGTACGAAGACATCCATCGATATGCTAATCAAATTATCGAAAACCATCGTTTTCCATCTTGAAAATTGCACCGCGCATCGGAGCGAGATAAAAGAGCGTCTTCATTCCTCGCACGAGTCACCGTTGAAGAACGCACAACATCGCGAAATGGTTCGCCTGGGAGACGTCACCGATCATGGCGGCACCGTCACCGAAGCCGCCGGGGATCTCAAGCATCTCGGCGTGGGTGTGGCACTGGACAGCCATGGCGTGACGTGCCCGAAATGCGACGGCATCTTTCCGCTGCCGGCAAGCGGCCCGCGCACGCACCGTGGCCGGCTGGTTGGATATCGCGGCGACAAAACCGGTTGCGGTGCAATCGTCATCGGCCAGCGAACGGCGGGGGCAGAGTAAATGGAGATTTTTACCCAGGCTCGCACGCTGTCCATCTCCGGCGCGGCGTTACCCACCTACGGCATGGATGCACTGCCGGTCTTTGTTCCAGTTCGATTGCAAGGCATCGAAACCATTGGCCGTCTCGATGCATGCCGCTACCTCGTCACGTTGCGAACCGACGACGCCTATGCGTTCTCGCCGAGTCGCACGGCCGATCTCGATCTGGACAAGATGGTCGGCACCGAAGTGACGGTGTCGATCCAGCTCGAAGGCAAAGGGCGTTTCATTCCGGGGCTGGCCGGCGCCGCCGGACTTGGCAACATCGGCGCGGGTACGCGCGAGATAACCGGGCTGGTCGAAGCGGCCCGGATTGCCGGTCAGGATCGCGACTCCATCCTGTACGAACTGGAGCTGCGGCCGTGGCTCTATCGCGCGACACTGACGCAGGATTGCCGCCTGTTTCAGGATATGACCGTCGTTGAAATCACCGACGCGGTGCTTTCGAAATATCCCTATCCCGTCGATAAGCGTCTGGGCGCATTCCGGGGCGTCTATCCGAAACGCGACGTGCAGCGGCAGGCGTCTGAATCGGACTGGGCGTTCCTGCAACGCCTCTGGGAAGAATGGGGAATCTGGTGGTGGTTCGAGCACGATGACGGCCATCACCGTCTGGTCTTGTGCGACACGATAGGCGGCCACCAGCCGCACGGCGCGGCCTACGAGACGCTGCGCTATCTGTCACCCGATGGTCAGCGTATCGATGAGGAACACATTCACGCGCTGTCCGTGACCAGCCGCTTGACGCCCGGACGCGTGACCGTCACGGACTACGACTACACACGCCCGCGCGCCGATCTGGCGACCACGGCGGAAAACCCTCGCCCGACCGCGAGCGCCGACGGCGAGATTTACGGTTGGGGCGATCACAGTCAGCCGCTCGCGGGCGCGCAAGGGCTGACGGGCCAGCCGAACGATCCTGCTCGTGAATCGCACCACTTCGCAAACGTTCAACTTGAGGCGCAGCGTTGCGCGGGGCGGCGCGCGAACGGGAAAGGGAATCTGCGCGGTCTGACGGTCGGATACACCTTTACGTTGACCGGCTATCCGCAGCAAGCGGCAAACCGTGAATACCTCGTTGTTTCGTGCGCGCTTGATATCGAGGAAGTCGCGGGCCGGACCGGCGGCGCGCAGACCTATCGCATTGACGCACAGTTCGAACTGCTGCCGACGAACGAGCCGTTCCGCCTGGAACGCAGCGTTCGCAAGCCCGTCATGAGCGGACCGGAGAAGGCTATCGTCGTCGGTCCCGCCGAGCAGGAAGTCTGGACGGACCAATATGGTCGGGTCAAGGTGCAGTTCCAGTGGGACCGGCAGGGCCGGCACGATGAGCATTCGGGTATCTGGCTGCGCGTCCTGTCGCCGTGGCAAGGCGTGGATATGGGCGCGACGTTCATCCCGCGCATCGGTCATGAAGTGGCCGTGTCGCACTATTACGGCGACCCGGATTTGCCGGTGATTATCGGCAGTGCCGTCAACGCATTCCGCCAGCCCGCACTGGACCTGCCGCACAACCAGGCGCTGTCGGTGCTGCGCGGCAAGGAATTTCACGGCAACGCATCGGGCCATGTGGCCATCGACGATACGCAGGAGCAAATCCAGACGCAGATTGCCAGCGACGCGGGCACGTCGATGCTGAGTCTCGGCAACCTTCGGCGCATCACCCGGAAGAAAGG